>PCWA01000062.1 GCA_002796125.1 Candidatus Ghiorseimicrobium undicola | reverse complement strand
TGATGAGGCAAGTTCCGATACATCAGATCCGTTTATGTATTATTTTCAGCCCGGGCTAAACTGGGCATTAACGGATGGGGTCAATCTTAAGTTGGCGCTTACCTATTATGGTTTTGATAATGTTAAAGGGGCCGCCTTGGATAATTCCTCCGGAACCAATACGCTTGACGGACAAGGCAACCTTCTCTACGATTACAGCTCTCTCAGCCCGAGCGCGCAGTTGGATATCGATAATCCGTTCAACGGATTGTTCAACCATGCTTCATTATTTGGAGAGTATATAAATAATCCCGACCCAGGCAGTGATAATGACGGTTTTTTAATTGGCCTTGCTTTTGGGGATAAGAAAGTCAACGCGGAAGGCCGCTGGAAGGCAAAGTATATGTACGCGAGGCTGGAAAAAGACGCCTGGCCGGATACTTTCCCTGATTCTGACCGTTACGGAGGGAAAACCAATATAAAGAGCCATGAGGTGATTGTTGATTATGGCCTTGGCAAAAACACAAGCCTCGGGCTTGACTATTATTATACTAAATCTTTAGCCAAAAATTCAAGCGGTTCCGAGGTGCCGGAGCATATTTTACAACTGGATTGGGTGTTAAAATTCTAACATTTTTTGAGGAAATGTGGGTGTTTCACCTTCTGTGAGTACACCCCACATTAGAGGAAATGTGGGTGTTTCACCTTCTGTGAAAGGAGAGTTTTAAAATGAAGAGAAAAATTTTAGGGTTAACGGCCGGCATATTGATGTTAAGCCTTTTATGCGGCACGGCCTGGGCAAAAAAGATACTTTTGATAAATGGCGCGGGGGCGACTTTCCCCTATCCTTTATATTCTAAGTGGTTTTACGAATATACCAAAGTTGACCCCACGGTCAATTTTAATTATCAATCTATCGGATCGGGAGGAGGCCAGCGGCAGATCCTTGCCAAGACGGTAGATTTTGGCGCCTCCGATGGGCCAATGAGCGACGAACAGCTGCAAAAAGCTCCGGGCGTCCTGTTCCATATACCTATGACTGCCGGGGCCGTAGTTGTTACCTATAACCTTCCGCAGGCCAGCGAGAAGTTAAAGTTTAGCCCGGATGTATTGGCGGATATATTTTTGGGTAAGATTAAAAGCTGGAATGACCCAAGGATATCTCTGGATAATCGCGGTGTATATCTCCCCAATGAGAATATCATTGTTGTCCATCGTTCAGACGGAAGCGGAACTACCAGCATCTTTACAGATTATCTTTCTTCTGTTTCCGCGGCTTGGAAAGCCAAGGTTGGCAAAGGGACTTCTGTTAACTGGCCCGTAGGATTGGGCGGCAAGGGAAATGAGGGGGTTGCCGGATTGGTTAAGCAGACACAGGGCTCAATCGGTTATGTAGAGCTTGCCTATGCTGATAATAATAAGCTTGCTTACGCGGATATCAAGAACAGTTCAGGCAATTTCATAACACCCAGCCTGGAGTCTACCAGCGCGGCCGTAGGAGGAAAACTTAATTCCATGCCGGATGATTTCAGGGTTTCTCTGGTAAATCCAGATGGCGCGGATGCCTATCCTATTGCCGGCTTGACCTGGATCCTGGCCTATAAAAACCAGGATGACAGCCAAAAGGGTGAGAAGTTAGTAGAATTTTTACTTTGGGCCATAAGTGAAGGCCAGTCTTATTCCTCGGATTTACTTTACGCGCCTTTGCCGGAAAGCATGGTCCGCAAGATTGAAGAAAAAATAAACCAGATAGTTTATTGAATTTAACCAAATAATGAAAATAAAATCCGCGGATTTATGGTTTAAAAAGGCGGCCGCGATATTAGCTTTATCAGCGGCCGCCCTGGTAATACTTTTGGTTTGCAGTATGGCTTATTATGCCCTGCCGGCAATCAGAAAGTTTGGATTGCATTTTTTGCATACTTCCACATGGGACCCGGTTAAAGAAATCTTTGGAGCGCTGCCTTTTATTTATGGAACGGTTATCTCTTCGGCCCTGGCGCTTTTAATGGCGCTCCCTGTTTCGTTAGGCATAGCGGTATATTTGGCGGAACTGGCGCCTTGCTGCCTAAGAGAACCGTTGAGTTTTTTAATTGAATTATTAGCCGCCATACCGAGTGTTGTCTATGGCTTGTGGGGGATATTTTTCTTAGCGCCGTTTTTAAGGGAAACCGTCCAGCCATTCCTTTTCCGTTATTTTGGCTTCTTGCCGTTATTCCAGGGTGAATTTTACGGCGTGGGGATGTTAAGTGCCGCTATCATCCTGAGTATTATGATTATACCGACAATTTCTTCTATATCAAGAGAAGTATTTTTGACCGTGCCTTCCGCCCAGCGGGAGGCCGCTTTAGCGTTAGGCGCGACGCGCTGGGAAACTATAAGGCTGGCTGTATTAGGCTATGCCCGTTCAGGGGTTCTGGGCGCGGTAATTTTGGGGCTGGGAAGGGCGCTCGGTGAAACAATGGCGGTTACCATGGTTATAGGAAACAGGCCGGAAATATCCGGCTCTTTATTCGCTCCCGCCTACACAATGGCTTCGGTCATAGCCAATGAATTTAGTGAAGCCACCACTGACCTATACCTCTCGGCGCTTATTGAAATCGGTTTTATTTTATTTTTTGTTACCCTGATTATTAATATTGCGGCCCGGGCGTTGATATGGCGGGTTTCCGCTAAAATAAAGGCGAAATAAAATAATGAATATTTATATAAAAAGAAAAATTATTAATAAGCTGATGTGCGGGGCGGCTTTTTTTTCCGCCTTGCTCACTTTAGCGCCTTTAATCAGCATATTCGGCTATGTTATATCTAAAGGAATTACAAGCGTTAACTTTGATTTTTTCACGCATCTGCCCATGCCGGTGGGGGAGCATGGAGGAGGGATGAGCAATGCTATCGTCGGGACCCTTATATTAATCGGGCTTTCGTGTTTATGGGCAATACCTTTGGGGGTGTTCGGCGGGGTATACCTTGCTGAATTCGGCAATAATAAATTCGCCGCGGCGGTTAGATTTTCCGCCGATGTTTTAAACGGTATTCCATCCATCGTAATCGGGATATTCGCCTACACCGTGTTTGTCTTGCCGATGAAAAGTTTCTCGGCCATAAGCGGAGCTTTTGCCTTGGGCATAATTATGGTACCAACCATAATGCGCGCTACCGAAGAGATGCTGCGCATGGTGCCTTTTGCTTTGCGGGAAGCGGCTTTAGCTTTAGGTGTCAGCCAGTCCAGGATGATAGTGAGCATAGTATTGAAAACGGCTCTGCCGGGCATACTTACGGGGATTTTATTGGCGATCGCGCGCATAGCCGGGGAAACAGCACCGCTTCTTTTTACCGCCTTTGGCAATAGATTTTGGCCCCAGGGCCTTAACCAGCCGATAGCCGCTTTGCCATTACAGATATTTAACTATGCTATTTCTCCTTATGATGACTGGCACAGGCAGGCCTGGGCGGGCGCGCTTGTTTTAATTTTAATGGTTTTTTTGATAAGTCTTTTAACCCGGTTTGTGATCAAGCCAAAATACAGGAGGAAGGAAATGATATGGAAGCAGAAATAAAGGTGTCAAATCTATACGCCTATTTCGGCAGTATTTGCGCGTTGAGAGGTATTAATATTTCCATTAAAGAAAAAGTGGTTACCGCTGTAATCGGGCCTTCCGGATGCGGAAAATCCACATTCATACGCTGCATAAACAGATTGCATGAGGTTGTGCCGGAGGCGAAATTATCTGGAGAGGTTTTATTAGGCGGCAAGGATATTTATTCAGCGGATGCCGACCCTATTTTGATAAGGCGGAAAATCGGCATGGTATTTCAGAGGCCGAACCCGTTTCCCGCGCTTTCCATATACGACAATGTGGCGGCGGGCCTTAAGTTAAACGGCATAAAAAGAAAAAATGACCTTGACGGAATAGTTGAGCGTTCACTTAAGATGTCCGCTTTATGGGGCGAGGTAAAGGATAAGCTTAACGCTTCCGGTGTTAGCCTTTCCGGCGGCCAGCAGCAAAGGTTATGTATCGCCAGGGCGCTGGCGGTGGCGCCGGAAGTAATTTTATTTGATGAGCCGTGTTCGGCGCTGGATCCGATTTCTACCGGAAAAATTGAAGAATTGTTATTCCAATTAAAGAAAAACTATACAATAATAATCGTAACGCACAATATGCAGCAGGCGGCCCGGGTTTCAGATTATACGGCGTTCTTTTTACTTGGAGAGTTGGTTGAGTTTGATAAAACGCAGGATATTTTTACCAAGCCTAAAGACAATCGCACGGAAGATTACATTACCGGAAGATTTGGGTAGGTGGCTGCCGGGCTCAAGTTAGATAATATTTGATTTAGCGTATAATCCGGCAGTTGGCGCAAGAAAACCACGCTCAGGTTCTATAAGCCATCTAAAAAAATCCGTTGACAAGCGGCCGGGGACAGGAGGCATTGATATGCAGAGACATTTTGATGAGGAATTAAGAAAAATGAACGCGGAATTATTACGGATGGCGTCTTTAGCGGAAAGCGCCATACACAAGTCAATAGAGGCGTTGAAAAACAGGGATAGAGAAGCGGCTGAGGCTGTTATTGAAGACGACCGGAAAATTGATGAGCTTGAATTAACGATAGAGGAGCGGGCGATAGACCTTCTTGCGCTTCATCAGCCAATGGCAGGCGACCTGCGTTTTATAACTACCGGCATGAAGGTAAACGCCGAGCTTGAGAGGATTGCTGACCTGGCGGTTAACATCGCCCAGCGCGTAATTGAGCTGGTGGATAAACCGCTGTTAAAGCAATTGATAGATATCCCAAAATTAACCGACATTGCCAGGAAAATGGTAAAGAACGCTATTAACTCATTCCTAAAGCGGGATGAAGGCCTTGCTAAAGAAGTGATTCTTTCAGACCCGAAAGCGGACGGATTAAGGAATCTAATTTATGATGAGTTGATAAATGACTACCTGTGCAAAGACGGAACGGCATCTCTCCGGGCAGTGCCGTTATTGTTGATTACCCGGTACCTTGAGCGCATCTGCGACCACGCCACAAACATCGCCGAAGATGTTATCTACATGGTTTCCGCGAGAGTCGTTAAACACCACTCCGAAAAACTGCGAAACGGAAGGTAACCTCGCTTTTTCCTACCAGCATCTTTTAATTCCAGACTGTATATTTTACATGGATTTTACATGGATTTAACATGAGTTTAATGTAATTCATATACCATAAAGTCCGTATAATTATAAAAGAGGAGGGAAAATGAGCAAGATTGTCTTTGCAATTGTTTCAGGAGCGTGTATTTTATTCGTACTGGGGATGCAGCCGCTCTATGCCGGAGAGATGGATATACTCCTCAAAAAACTGGTTGAAAAAAAAATACTTACCGCCGAAGAGGCGGAAGAAGTGCTCGCCGAGACAAAAGAGGAAATGAGGGAGGGAATGAAAAAGGATGCCGGGGCCGCGGGGGGTGATGATTCTCTGCCCGGATGGGTGAAAAATACAAAATTAAAAGGCGACCTTAGGTTAAGATATGAGCGGGTTAAGAAAGAAGGTAGTGAAGACCGCCATAGAGGAAGGATAAGGTATCGTTTAGGCGTTGAGTCAAAATTGGCCGATAACCTAAAGGTGGCGGCAGGGCTTGCCAGCGGCTCAAGCGATCCGCGCTCAACCAACCAGAGTTTTCAGGACGCCTTTTCGACAAAAAGTATTCAGCTTGATTATGCCTATGCCGAATTTAAAGCGGATGAAAAACTTATTCTTTACGGAGGCAAAATGCACAGGAGCCCGGTTATCTGGGAGCCGTCAGAATTACTCTGGGACGGGGATATCAATCCGGAAGGGGCGGCATTAGCCTTTAATAATCCTATAGATAGCATTGATTTGTTTTTTAATTCCGGGGTTTTCGCGCTTGATGAGGCAAGTTCCGATACATCAGATCCGTTTATGTATT
>PCWA01000025.1 GCA_002796125.1 Candidatus Ghiorseimicrobium undicola | reverse complement strand
ACGGCAAGAGTAAATATCAGCACAACCTCACCGGCGAGGACAACGGCGACGCGCACTTAAAAAGGACGGTTATGGGCAGAGAGGTGATAGTTGCAATCACAAAAGGTAAGCTGGATTTCGGTCCGTGGGAACAGATATTTTACGGCGAGTTCGACGGCCAGCGTAAGAAACGAATATTGATTAAGATAATCGGTGAATAAAGCCCCACCTCAGTCGGAGCTTCGGCGGGGTGCCATTTCTTTTGGGAAATTGCGTCAAAATCCCCGCCAAAGGTAAGGGTATTTTGACGCTCAAAGATAGAAATGGCAGGAACAGATCTTTTACGGCGAATTTGATGGCAGACGTAAAAAAAGAGTCCTCATAAAGATCATCGGGGACTAATAGCTGCTTATTGTTTATATTCTAATATTTTGACAACAGTATCGGTGTTGGTGTATACTATAATCGGGACAGGGCTTATGGCGGTATTTGCCATGCTGGTTATGTAAATTTTTGTAAAGGGTGTAAAATTATTGATGGGTAATATAAAGGAACAAGGAATTGCCGTAATAGGTGTATCAAGCAGGGAAGAGAAATTCGGTTTCAAGATTTTTAGGGATCTTGTTAATGCCAATTTTAATGTTTGGGGGGTTCATCCGGCGGGCGGAGAGATATTGGGCAGGAAGATTTACAGGAACTTAAAAGAGCTAGATAAGCCGCCCGATTTGGTTATTACCGTCGTATCTCCAAAGATTACTGAGAATATAGTGGAAGAGTGCGGGGAGTTGGGCGTTAAAGAGATATGGATGCAGCCCGGTTCGGAATCCGATGAGGCTATTAAAAAAGCAAAAGGATACGGGATGTCGGTTGTCCACAACGCCTGCTTTATGGTGCAAAATGGTATATGGTGACAGGTCAAAAAAGGGTATTACGTTATTAGAAAATATACTGGCCCTTCTTATAACGGTTCTTCTTATCAGCGGCCTGACACAATTATTTTTATTAGGCCCCACGCAGACAAAAATTGCAAATCACAGGGTATCGAGCCTTAATCTGGCGCAGGCCAAGATCGAGCAGTTAATAAGCCTGGGATATAATGGTGTAGTTACCGCTAGTTACAATCCGGCGCAACAGGAGGCCGTCACTATAGATACCGCAGACCCGAATAATGCCTTAGATGATTTAAGCGGCATAAGGGAAACGGCGGTTACAGGCATAACCAACGGCAAGAAAATAGTTGTAATAGTTTCGTGGGCTGAGTTTAACCAGCAGTTTTCCGAGACGGCCGAAAAGGTTATTTATAAGTTTGATTAGGAATAATATGAAGAAAAAAGGTTTTACATTAATAGAATTATTGCTGGCCTCATTTGTTACCCT
>PCWA01000043.1 GCA_002796125.1 Candidatus Ghiorseimicrobium undicola | reverse complement strand
TACGCGGATAAGGTTCCTGTTAAAAAACAAAAATATAACTATGTAGAAGAACGCTATAAGGAACCACGAAGGGCTTTTGACCCTGAAAAAAGAGAACGGAAACCTCGAAAATCCCGAGGCCACTTTTAAAAGAATTAAAATAGCCGCGCCGGAAACCTGCGAAAATATAAGGCCCAGCGCCGGCGAAAAAAATCCAAAGACAACAAAAGTAACGGCGGATGCCAGCACAAAAAACATCCATGGAACAATTACGATATTCGCTATGAGGGCAACCGGAGAGACGATATTGAAATATCTCGCTATGAGAGGCGCGCTGCCTAGCCACGCGGAAAGGGAAACTATAGCTGCGCGCAGGGCGTATAACCGTGCCTTTGACATGCCTTTAGGCAGCATGCCTTCAAGCCTGGGCGGGAAATAAAGTATGGATGCCACCGTCAAAAAAGAGAGCTGGAAACCGGCGTTAAATAAAGCCTGCGGCTCAAAAAGCAATATTATAAGCGCGGCAAACGCCAGCGAATTAAATAAGTCCTGCTTTCTTCTTAATATCTTTCCGGACAAAAATACTCCTATCATGATGGAAGCCCTCACGACAGGGGGACGGTTATCGACCATAACGCAGTAAAACATAAGCAAAAGCCCCGCGCCTATAAATGAAAATTTAAAAGGGACGCGAAAGAGTTTAAAAATAAGTAGAAATATGGCTGTCAACAGGCCTACGTGCAAACCGCTTATTGAAAGTATATGGATGGTACCCGTATTAAAAAAAGTATCTTTCACATCATCATCAACGTCGCCCCTCTCACCCAGCAAAATGGCCTTTAAAATAGAAGCCTCGGCGGGAGACATGAATTTGTCTATAAGCGCCTCTATCCTTTGGCTCATCTTATAGGCAAACGCTTTTACCGGGTTTATTTTACCGGTTTTGATAATTTTATAAAAATCGTTCCCTCTCGCCTTCAGTATATAAAAAATCTTCTTTCCCGCCAGGAACCTTTTGTAATCAAACTGGCCGGGGTTGGTCGCGCCGGCGGGAGTCGACAGATCGCCCTCTACCACCACTTCATCGCCATATTTAAAATTCAAGCGGGGGTCAGACACATCCGTTAACAGGAGGCCCCGGGCAGTTTGCCATAGACCTTCATACTTAATGCATCTGATTTTTAAAATAAATTCAGATCTTTCGCGGTCAAAAAAGGTCAGCTTTACATCAGGCCTGTTTATTACCTGTCCCTCGACCAGGACATGGCTGGATCGCCCTTTTGGAATGTTGGTTATATTTTTTATGTGATTTTTGGGGACAATATTGGAATGGTTGTAGGCCAAAAAACCCAAAAACAAAAAACCAAAAAACGCAAACACTAAAAAAAGCGCCCT
>PCWA01000074.1 GCA_002796125.1 Candidatus Ghiorseimicrobium undicola | reverse complement strand
TATTAGGGCTGTTTTTTCTGCTTAGACAGGCGTAAAGAGTCGTGGACTTGCCAGAGCCCGTTGGCCCGGTCACAAATATTACCCCGTATGGCTTACTTATGAGTTCTTCTATCTTCTTAAACTCTTCGCTCATTAACCCCAGGTTTTCAAGCCCCATAAAAAACCGCGTCCCTAAAATCCTGATCTGCACAGATTCTCCAAACGACGAAGGAAGTATTGAAACGCGCAAATCCAGCTCCTCGCCCTTAACTCTTATTTTAATCCTTCCATCCTGTGGAAGGCGATGCTCGGCTATGTCAAGGCCTGACATAATTTTAACGCGCGAGACGATGGCCGGATGAAAAAACCTTATGCTCTCCGGTATAGGAACATCATAAAGAAACCCGTCTATGCGGAAACGCACGCGCAGCTCATTTTCAAAAGGCTCAAGATGAATATCAGTAGCCCTTTCTTCAACTGCCTGGGCCATAATTTGATTTACGAACTTAATTATTGAGGCGTCTTCAACGGCCGCTTCAAGATCTTCTATTGTTTGGTTTTTTTGCTTTTCTCTTGCCCCAAAATCTTCCCTGGCCATAATATCTTCCAGGATTTCAGCTCCTACCCCGTAATATTTTTGTATGCTTTTTAGTATGTCTTCTTCGTAGGCAAGGGCGGGCTCTATATTAATATCCAAAAGCAGCGTCAAATCGTCAAGCTTGTGTATGTCCAAGGGGTCAGCAAGGGCAACCACCAGCTTCTTATCTTTAAACCCGCAGGGTATCAACTTATAATGAATGGCAAACTTGGGAGGGACTTTTTCTATTGCTTTTAAATCTATCTTTTCTTTTTTTAAATCAATATAATCCACTCCTATCTGTTCTGACAGCGCTTTATATATTTCTTGCGGCTGGGCAAACCCGGATTTTACTATGATATTACAGATAAAATCTCCCTTTTCTTTCTGAAAAAGAAGCGCCTTATCCAGCTGGTCGCGGGTAATTAGGCCCTTCTCCAGCAGGATTTCTCCAATAAGCCTGCTTTCTTTGCTGTTTTTAAAATTCTGCACTTTTATCGCGGTTATGGTTTCCCTAAAAAGGTATCAAAAAATTATACCATTATAAAAAGTAAAAATCTAATGTAATTTTAGCCTGGCAACATACTTAAAATTGAGTCATTCATAATTGATGTGAAGCAATTGTTATAAAGTGTTAAAAGAAAGCTTCCTGAAGGTTTACGATTACGAAACACCTGAAGAAGCTCAAGGTTATCTTGAAGGCTGGATTAAAGACGCGTTTTCAAGCGCCGTAGAAACATTTAGAATCATAGCTGAAAGTTTTTGGGATAAACCGCGATATATTGTCAACTGGTCCAGAAAAAAAATAAGCTCGGCTATATCGGAAGGGATTAACAACAAAATCAAACGGCCTAAACGAATGGCTTGCGGATATAAGGATAAGGATGTTGAGTATTTTAGACTGAAAATCCATCGGCATTGCGGGTTATTAAACCCAGGGAGGTATTCACAATAAATACGAAAGAACCAAAAATTCCCCCCTATTCAGTGCTCTGGCTTTTATTTTGAAAACGCTTTCATTGCCCAGACTCCTCAATAAACATCTGTGCTATTTCTTCTCTGATCGCTCTCTTGTCGGTCGTGCCCTTTCTTTTAAGGGCGTCAACAATCTCTACAAGCAGCTTGGCACGCGGGATCTTTATGCCGAACTCAAAATAAATGTCTTTTACCAGGCCATCTACGAACCGAAATTCTTCCGCGCGCGATGATAAATTAGAAGACTTATCTTTATTTTGTTTTTTATCAGGAGCGTTTTTCATTCTGGCTCTTCCGGTTTGGTTTTTTCAAAAACACCTTCTACTCTATTAAATATATATGAATAAGGCGGGTTTTAACAGGGCCGCGGAGACAAACCATGAAAACGTTTTCAGGGAAATTCTGACGGAGAATAATAAATTTTAAGAAAGTACCGTGGGTTATTTTAAAGATGCGGGGATCTGCCAAATCAACACAAATTCTCCGCGCGGCGGGTGTTTCTTGAAATGCTCAAGCAGGAAACTTACCGTCCCTTCCTTTGTTTCTTCAAATTTTTTTGTCGCCTCTCTGACATACGCCAGCTTTATATCGCCGAATACTTCAAATATGTCTTCCAGAGACCTGATTATTCGGTGAGGTGATTCATAAAAAATAATGGTACGTTCTTCGCCTTTAAGGCTATTAAGCTTTTTGAGACGAGCCTGTTGTTTTGGAGGCAGAAAGCCTTCAAAAATAAACTTACCTGCGGCGGAATTTGAAAGCACTAAAGCATTAATCAAGGCGCAGGGTCCGGGCACGGCGGTAATAGGCACACCGTTATCCTTGGCTAATTTTATTATGCAATATCCCGGGTCGCTGATGCCGGGAGTACCAGCATCTGAGACAAGGGCGATATCTTTGCCTTCTTTTAAAAGGCGCAATAAATACGGGCCTTTGCTCAACTTGTTATGCTCGTAATAACTTGTTAAGGGGGTCTGTACTTGATAATGGTTAGTTAGGATTCTCGTGTGGCGGGTATCTTCGCAGGCAATTAAATCTACGCTTTTTAATGTTTCAAGCGCGCGGAGAGTTATGTCTTTGAGGTTGCCGATTGGGGTGGAGACTATGTAGAGCATTTATAGTCGCTAAAAATAGGGACACATCCATTTTTCGCTATATTATATTGACGGAATATGCCCGATGAAAAGCATTAAACCAAATCGTAAAAAATAGGATGTGTCCCTATTTTTTACTCCACTGTTACTGACTTTGCCAGATTCCTGGGCTGGTCTACGTCGCATCCGCGCTTGACCGCGATATGATATGCCAAAAGTTGTAAAGGCAAGGCAGCAACCAAAGGCGAAAGAAATTCATCCACCTTGGGGATATAAATAATTTCTTTGGTTAAATTCTTTATTTCGCTGTCCCCGCAGGTTGCTATGGCAATAAGCTTCCCCTTGCGGCTGTGGATTTCCTGTATATTGGAAATCATTTTTTCATAAACCTTTGATTTTGGCGCAATACAGACAACTGCCCGGTATTCATCTATCAAGGCAATCGGGCCGTGCTTCATCTCACCCGCGGCATATCCTTCGGCGGGAATATAAGAAATCTCTTTAAGCTTCAGGGCGCCCTCAAGGGCTGAAGGATAATTTATATTTCTGCCTAAAAAAAGAAACGATCCAAAATGAGAGTGCCGGCGGGCAAGCCTGGCAATGACATCCTGGCTTTTTAAGACCTCTTCCTGCAGGCGCGGTATTTTTCGCAACTCCTCGACATAGTAATCTGTTTTTGTTCTCGCTCCTTCCCTTAGCCGATCAAGATAAAAAGCAAACAAGTAAAGAGCGATTATCTGGGCTGTATACGCCTTGGTTGAAGCAACGCCTATCTCGGGGCCCGCGTGCGTATATATCACCGCGTCTGCCTCGCGGGTTAACGTAGACCCCAGCACGTTGCATATGGAAAGGATCTGGGAGCCGTGTTTTTTTGCCTCCCGGACGCCTGCCAAAGTATCCGCCGTCTCTCCGGACTGGCTTATCGCGATAACCAATGTATCCTTATCTATCAAAAGGCTCCTGTATCTGAACTCGCTGGATACATCTACCGAAACAGGGATGCCGCACAAAGACTCCAGGATATATTTTCCTACAAGGCCGGCGTGATAGGCGGTCCCGCAGGCGACTATAGAAATGCTTTTTACGGCCTTAAGTTTTGCCTCCGGGATTTTTTGTTCTTCAAAAACAACATTATTGCTTTCCTTCCCCAGCCTCATACCGAGCAGATTTTCTATAATTTTCGGCTGCTCGTTAATTTCCTTTAACATAAAGTGCTTGTATCCCTGTTTCTGCGCGCTGGAAATATCCCAATTCACCTTTGTGGGCTTTCTAGAAAGCTGTGTTCCCGCAAAATCCGTAATCAAGCATTCGCCGCGGCTCAATACCGCCATCTCTCCCTCTTCTAAAAAGATAATCTCTCTGGTCGCCTCTAAGATCGCGGGGACGTCCGAAGCCAGAAAATTTTCATTCTTCCCCAGCCCGACAATCAGAGGGCTGCCCAGCCGCGCGCCTATCAGCTTATCCGGCTCTTTACTGGACATAACGGCAATAGCAAAAGAACCACGCAGCTTACCCACGGCCCTGCGTACGGCTTCTTCCAAAGGCAATTCTTTGTAAAACTTCTCTATGAGGTGGGCTATAACTTCCGTATCCGTCTGGCTTCTGAATTTATGCCCCTCTTTAATCAGCTGCGGTTTTAATTGCGCGTAGTTTTCAATTATGCCGTTATGAACGATAATGACATTAGAGCTGCAATCCGCATGCGGGTGAGCATTGTTCTGAGTGGGGGCGCCGTGGGTGGACCAGCGCGTATGGGCTATACCTAAGGTACCGGAAAGTGGTTTTTTCTTAAGCAGGGCTTCTAAAACCCTGACCTTACCTGAAAGTTTCCGCAGAGAAATAATACTCTTTTTCGAAAAATAGGTTGCCATGCCGGCAGAATCATACCCTCTATACTCCAGGCGTTTTAGGCCATTCAAGAGTATCGGCTGCGCCTGCCTATCCCCGATATATCCGACTATTCCGCACATTGAGCACCTATATTCTCTGTATTGCGAAATCCCGCCGAGCGAGGCGGGATAATTAGCGTATAGAGAAAACAAACGCTGTCAACTAAACGCTAAAATTTTCTGTTTTAATGTATCCGCTGTTTTCTTGCCGGCCAGCGCCTCAACAATTGCCAGGCTGAATGCCATGGCTGTGCCCGGGCCGCGGCTGGTTATCAGGTTTCCGTCGCGCACAACCCTGTCTTTTAAAAACTTAACCCTCGCCGAAAATAAATTTTCCATTCCCGGAAAACAGGTGGCTTTTTTATTTTCCAGTATCCCCGTCGGATCAAGTACAAGACTGGGGGCAGCGCAAATAGCGGCGATTATTTTTTGCGCCTTAAACATTTTGATAATTAACCCTGCCAATTCTTTTGATTTGGCTAAATTTTCCGCCCCGGGAGACCCACCCGGCAATATAAGCGCATCGATATCCTGCGCGGCATCTTTTAATAAAACGTCCGCGGATATTTTAATGCCGTGCGCCCCCTTTACTTCTCTTCCGCTCAATCCGGCCACTATAACATCTATTCGCGCCCGGCGAAGAATATCTATGGGGCTGACGGCCTCAATCTCTTCAAATCCTTCCGCTAAAACAATAAGGGCTCTTTTAGGCATACCCGCCTCATGGTCACGGCTCATAAATTTCGTCTTCAAATAACGGCATTACGCGATATTCTTCCTTGCAGACTACCTCATAAACACCCCAGGAGCAATCCGACCGGCCTGCGGCGTCCCGCCCGCCCGCGCAGTCTACACACCTTTTCCTCTCGGCGGGACCGCAGACATAACGATTTAACCTGTCTCCATTGCATGTATCTGCTGCCGCCTCGGTTCCCATCTTGCTATAAACATCCGCCCCAAAATTACCCTGGCTTCTTTTCCATATCGCCCTGGCTGAGCCATCCTTAATCTCCAGCAATCCTCCCGGATTGTTTGTGCCGATGCCTATGCTCTGCCCGTCGCTAGAAAGAAAAACGCTGTCTCCGGAAACATCCCATACGTCATCAAGATGGCCCCACTTAAGGCCGCCCTTAAGATTTTTACATACCAAGACTTTGCTCTCGCCGGCGCTAAAGCGTAACTCTCCTTCGTTTTGACAGCTTTCTCCGGATGCAGCGCCTTCTCCCGGGAAAAGCCTCAAAGAAGTATAAACGCCGTATGGAGACGGATAATAAGTGCTTAAATTTATTTCTTCTTTTTGGGCAAACGCATGAGGCACCAGAGAAAAAACAACAAAAATTAAAAGCCCTGCGCCGCGAAAAATCTGGCTCATATCAGCTTAAAAGCTAAAGCGACCCCAGCGGGATTTGAACCCGCGCCGAGAGCTTGAAAAGCTCTTGTCCTGACCAGGCTAGACGATGGGGTCGTGAAAAATAAAAATTTAAAATAAAAAATACAAAACTATTTCTTCCGTTTTATTGATGGTGCTGCTTTCCTGGCTGCTCTTTTCTTGGCCGCAGGTTTTTCCGCGGGCTCTTTTTCTTCGCCCGCCTTCTCTTTCTCCGGCGCCT
>PCWA01000027.1 GCA_002796125.1 Candidatus Ghiorseimicrobium undicola | reverse complement strand
AAAAGTAGACATTATCTCCTGGTGCCCCTGCCACACAAAGTCCCAGTCAATAGAAGAAAAACATATGATATTTTGATTTTTCAGCATTTTGAATGCGGACTGATATTTAAGGCCGCTATCCCCGCGGCCATCATAAACCAAAAATGCCTCATAGATAATATATCGATCGTTATGCCGTTTAAGAGAAAACCGATAAAACCGGCTAAGACACAGCCCGATACGAGTTTTCTAAGGCTGCCATCGGTCGAGCTCCTGAAGGCCCTAAAAAGCAGAACCAGATAGCTGCCAAAGAAATATAGCAGGCCTGTAAGCCCCAGGATGCCCGTCTCGGCAAAAAACCCTAAAAAAACTGAATGGGGGTCAAAACTCAAAGTCCTGTTTTCTACCGGTTTAACATATTCCGGATAAGCCTTAAAATCAAAATCGGAGCGGAGCCATTCCCAATCAACATTTTTCCTGAAATTCGCATTATATGTGCCGAGGCCTACGCCTATAATCGGATGTTTCCTGATCATGCTAACGGAAGCTACCGGCTGGATATAATGCAGGCTATAAGCATAATTTGCCTCCAGCATAATATTTTTTTTGGCATCATCCCTGGCGATCTTAACGGGAAATACCACCCATATACTCGTAACGACCGAGATTATAAAAAAGGATATGGCAGCCAGGAAAGACGCATATTTAAATATAGACGCGGCCTTTCCCTTTCCCATCCAGCTCAGTATTAAAAAAAAGCTCAGGAGAAACCCCGTGAATCTGCGTGAGCCGGTGAAAAAGGCCGTTATTACTATTATAACAATGCATGTTCCAAATAAAAACTTAATATTATTCTTTTTTTCCGCCATGAAAAGGGCTATCCCAAAAACCAGGACAACGTGCAGATATGTCAGCATCATATTCGGCGTCTCAAACATAAGCTTTATCCTGGGAAAATGATGGGCCATTGATTCAACGGCAGTATATCTCAAAAATGGATTATTTATCATATCGCCCTTAAGATAAGCTAAACAAAAACACAGCAGGCCCGTGACGCAAATCGCCGTACCAATTAACAGATATATGCTCAATATACGCTTCAGGCTCTCCGGCGTAGAAAGTACGCTGATTACTAATAAAAGCAGGATTATCAGATAAATCAGCCCGGCTAATTCCGTAAAGCTATTAAAAAGATTTACAGAATTTATAAACGACAATGAAAAAAGGACAGGCATTAAAATAAGAGGCGCCCCCAGAGATGTTCCCGGAAGCATTGTCTTTTTGTTAAAATA
>PCWA01000058.1 GCA_002796125.1 Candidatus Ghiorseimicrobium undicola | reverse complement strand
CGGATAAGGCTTTATTCTTTCAAGATTAAGCCCATATTCGCCAGCCGCGCTCTTTGCCTGTTCAAATAAACTGTTTACCACGTCCTCTTCGCTTTTCTGCGCCTCCAGGTCCGCTTTATAACTCTCATAAACCGACAAAGCTCCCTCTCCTTTGCTTATCAAATTTAAATACCTGTCAAGGCGTGTTTTTTTATCTGCTATTTCCGCGCGCATATCGGATAATTTAGCAACCAAAGGAACAATTACCAAATTGAAAACAACAGCCGCCGCCAATGCAGCCAGCGTAATATAAAGTATGTTTTTTTCTTTTTGTGAGATTGGCCTGAATTTCATTATTTGTCTAAAGCTCTCCAAAAATTAAAAATTCTACTCTTACATGGTTCCCCTGCTTTATCTTCGAAGCATATTTCACCTTTGCGGATTTCAGCAAAGCCGCCTTGTTTAAAGAATCTTTAAGCGTAAAAACGCTGCTGGCTTCATCGGCATACCCCTTAATGGAAAATTCACCGTTTTTTTGGAAATCTAAAAGCGTCAAATAAACATTATCCGGCAAAGAAGAAATTACCGCCTCGATGACTTCCGAGAAAAAAGCGGATTTTCTGAACTGCCTGTCGATAATTTTAACCTTGTCAGCTATTATATCCAATTCCTGCGCCTCTACCTTAATTTCAGACAGCCTCTTATCCAGTATCTTCAAGTAATTGCTCATATCAAGGCCGTGTTTAAACATAAATGCCGCCGCGATTAAAATTGCCGTGGAGATAATTTGTAAAATTTCTATGCTTATCTTCCTTCTTGATGACTTCTCTTTTTTTGTTTTTAAAAAATCCGGCACAAAATCAAGCGGAGATAAATCGCGCGACAAGCATAATCCCAGAACCGCGGCAAAAGAGAACTTACTGCCCGATATTTTTTCCAACAGGCCTTTTTTAAATGAAAAGCTGTTCCAGGAAGCTATATATTCCGGGGCCCCGATACCGCTGTTACTGATTATGTCTTCATTCTTGCTGCCGGTAAAAATCGCGCGGGCGAAAGCGCTCCTGCCAAACCTTTTCTCAAAAATAGAAAGTGTTTGGGCTATGCCGTCATAAATTTGAGGATCGGCCTCGTAAGCGAATGAGCGCGAAAATAATATTTTATTCTTATCAACCATAAGAAAGCCTACTTCGCCTTTATCGATATTTATAAGAGCGGTGGCGCAAATTTCCTCTTGGCCTTTTGCGCTCATCTGGAAATCAAGCCAATCAAGCAAACCGCTGCTGCTTATGGTGATTCTAAAAGGTATTATTTTTAATTTTTCCATAGCTTCCAGCAAAGCGGAAATTCTTTTTTTCTGGACCAGAAAAATAACAAATTCTGAAAAACCGGCGTCCGTTTTAAGCACTGAAAAGTCATAGATAACCTCTTCCAGGGAGTAAGGAACGACCTTTGCCAGCTGATAAG
>PCWA01000022.1 GCA_002796125.1 Candidatus Ghiorseimicrobium undicola | reverse complement strand
AAACCATATACCTCTTTTTGCGCTACAGAATTTTTGTCTCTTGCTACAGAAAAAATCTTGTTATTTTTCATCTTGACATATTACCGCACGACTTTTATTCACAAAATTATATTAGCGCTTTTTTGCTAAAAATGCGCATTCGTGCATATTTTTAATAAAATACTACCTGTATTTGAGCAGATAATAACCAATTTTTAAAATAAACTTCGGTATTTCAATAGAAAGTTTCAATTTTGATTTTCCATAAATTCTGTCATTAAAAGATACTGGGATTTCTGCTATTTTCATTCCCTTAAATTTTGCTTTTATAATTGTCTCGAATAGCATAATATTGGTATTCTCTTTGATATCAAGTTCATTCCATGTAGTTTTTTTAATGGCTCTAAAATTAGCGGAAAAATCATGGACACCTGTCCTGCTTAATGCGCATAAAATTACATTTCCCAACCTGCTAATAAAACCTTTTATAACTGTCCTCACTCCTTTTATTTCATAATAACTCCCTGTAATTTTATGCCGACATCCAAGCACAAGATCGTTTCCATCCTGAATGCCTTTAACTAACTTTATCATGTCTTCTACAGGAAAGGATAAATCCGCATCACTCGATAGAATAATATCGCCTTTGGCATGTCTATAACCTTCTCGCAATGCAGAACCAATACCATTTTTACTCAATCTAGTTATCAGTCTAATATTTCCATACTTTTTATTTAATTCTAGGACACATCCAGCTGTATCGTCCGGGGAATTATCATCTACAACAATAATCTCATGTTTAATATCCTTTAAAACATCTTCTATTTTAGGAATAATAATGCCTATATTCTGTCGTTCATTATAAGTAGGTAATATTATTGATAACTCAAGAATATCCATATTTATATTCATCTTATATTTCCAAGTATTTTACTGAAAACTTCTACAATAAAATCAAGGCCTTCGGTTTTAAGATACTGATGGCAGCCTATATAGAAACCATTCGCTCCTATATATTCCGCATTAGGCAATTTATTTTCGTACTCACTCTTCAAATAACTATAGGCTTCCTGCTGGGTAGGGATACAGCCGAATAGCGGACGTGTTTCTACCCCGGCTTTTTCCAATTCCGAGCGCAATTTCTTGCGGGATATCGCTTTATTGTCTTTTATGACAATCGGATAAGCCAGATAACTTACGCCCCTGGAGAACTTCGGAAGCTGCAATATACTGCTGAATTTATTTAGATGCCTATTCAGGTATTCTACATTAAAGCCTCTCTTTTGGAAAATTTCATCGGCTTTTTCAAGCTGAGTCAATCCCAGCGCGGCCTGGAATTCCATAATCTTAAAATTAAACCCTATCATATTATGAGAAAAACGCGGGTCAAAATCCTCTTTGCCTTTGTAATTATCCAGGACAGGGCATTTGCCTGAACTGCGAGTGCAAACGCTGCACTCGCACATTCTTCCATGGGCTTT
>PCWA01000026.1 GCA_002796125.1 Candidatus Ghiorseimicrobium undicola | reverse complement strand
ATACGCGGCACAAGTAGAGCGGATGGAGAAAGAATAGTATGCGCGAAATATCGGTTCTCATCGGAGGCAAGGCGGGAGACGGCATAAACCAGGCCGGTATCCTCCTCGCCCGCCTGTTTTCCAATATGGGATATTTTGTTTATATGTACTTTGACTACCCTTCGCTTATCCGGGGCGGGCATAACTTTGCCCTTATCCGCGCCTCAGAAAAGAAAATATCGGCCCACCGCTTACGAATTGACTATATTATCGCTATAAATCAGGACACGGTTGATTTTCATAAAAGCAAACTCAGGGATCAAAATAATATAATTTATGACTCCGATGCCATAAATTCCAGCGGGCAGGGCCTGCCTTTATCTAAAATTATTAAAGAAGAAGGCGCTAAGCCAATTATGCGCAACTCTATTCTTATGGGGGCGTTTGCCAGGGCAATCGGGATAGATTATGAACTTTTGGAAGGCGTAATAAAAAAGAATATCTCTAAAGAGCTTAATTTAAATTTGAAATTATCCGCCAGAGGTTATAAAAGCGCAAAAGAGCTGCTGGGGTTGACGGCATTAAAGAAAAAAAGCCTGCCGGTTCTTACCGGCAACGAAGTGTTTGGTCTGGGCCTTATTTCCGCCGGCCTTGAAGCATACGTTGCCTATCCGATGACCCCTTCTTCTAATATCTTGCATTTCCTTGCCTCTGCCGCGGATAATTTTAATCTAAAGGTTGTGCATCCGGAAAGTGAAATCGGGGTTATACTAATGGCACTTGGTTTTTCCTATAAAGGCAGGCGTGTAGCTGTTGGCACATCGGGAGGCGGGTTCTGCCTGATGACGGAGGCGCTTAGCATGGCCGGCATGGCGGAATTACCCTTGGTTATTATAGTAGCCCAGCGGGCAGGGCCGTCTACGGGGATACCTACTTATACTGCCCAGTGTGATTTGCATTTTGTCTTAAGTGCCGGGCATGGAGAGTTTCCGCGGTTTGTTGTCGCTCCCGGAGATTCGGAAGAAGCGTATTATTGGTCCAATGCCGCGCTGAACATATCGTGGAAATATCAAATTCCTTCAATCATCCTTTCAGATAAGGTATTAAGCGAAGGGGCATTCAGTTTTGACCGCGAATCATCCGGAAATAGCAGCCGGGAAGAAGCGGTATTGTGGAAAAACGAAGGCGCCTACAAGCGCTATTTAAATACGGACAGCGGTATATCGCCTTTAGCGTTTGCGCCGAACAGAGGCGCGTTTATAAAGGTCAATAGTTACGAGCATGATGAATACGGCATAACTACTGAAGACCCCAAGGAAATTATGCCAATGTATGAAAAAAGATTGCGTAAAGAAAAATATTTGGCCCAGGAACTTATAAAATATGATGCTGTAAAAGTATATGGGAACAAAAAAGCGGAAATCGCGCTCTTGTGCTGGGGTTCCAATAAAGGGGCCTGTATTGAGGTCGCGGAATCTCTTGGCCTAAAAGTAATCCAGCCGGTTGTTTTCTCTCCGTTTCCGCGGGAGAGTTTTTCAGACGCGCTGAAAGGGGTAAAAAAAATAATAGATGTGGAAAATAATGCTACGGCGCAGTTGGCGGGGCTCATTGCTAAATTCGGCATCTTTCCGGATGAAAAAATCTTAAAATATGACGGAAGGCCGTTTACTATTGAAGAGCTGGAAGAAAAAGTAAAGGCGGTTATATCATGAGCGCAAAAGAGTTGGGAACTTCCGCGAAAAACACATGGTGCCCGGGATGCGGCAATTTCGCGATATTAAATTCCGTAAAGACGGTCCTGAAAAGCATTCAGGACGACGGTACGCCCATAGAAAATGTGGTTTTGGTTTCCGGAATCGGCTGTCATGCTAAAATCGTAGATTACATAAACGCGAATAGTTTTTATTCTATACATGGAAGAGCGACGCCGGTGGCCGAAGGTATAAAGCTTGCCGGCCCGGAATTAAAGGTAATCGGCTTTGCCGGCGACGGCGATGCCTACGGGGAAGGCATAGAGCATCTGGTATTTGCCGCAAAAAGAAATATTGATATAACCATGATTATACATAATAACCGCGTATACGGGCTGACTACCGGGCAGTATACCCCGACTTCGCCGATGGGATTTATGGGCCGCTCTACTCCCAAAGGAACGCTTGAATACCCGATAAATCCATTGGAATTAATGCTTGCAAGCGGGGCGACTTTTCTTGCCCGGGGATTTTCGCACGGCTTGGAACAACTGAAGGAGATTTTCAAAGCGGCGATAAACCACAAAGGTTTTTCGTTGGTAGACATACTTCAGGTATGCGTTACTTTTTATAATATGTATGAATATTATGATAAGCGGGTATACGAATTAAAGGAGCATGACCCTTCGAATTATTCGCTGGCGCTTAATAAAATAAGAGAATGGAATTATCATGATGAGGCGCCGATAGCGCTCGGCGTATTTTACAAAAAAGAAAAAGAAACATTTGATGGAAAATTTATATCCGCTAAAAAGGATATAAATTTGGATATAAATGCCAATATAGATAAGGTCTTGGCCGATGCCTCATAAGAGCGTATCATTTCAGGAAAGGACAGGAAGATGAGAGAGAATACTTATAAAGTAATTGAGCTGGTAGGTACATCCAACGCTACTATTGAAGAGGCGGTTAAAAACGCGCTTTCCCGCGCCGAGCAGTCTGTCCGGAATATGCGCTGGTTTGAAATTAAACAAATCAGGGGCGAGATGGAAGATAATAGCGTTACTTACTGGCAGGCTGTTTTAAAGGTCGGCTTTGATATTGAAGAGGCGCCGAAGGAGAAAATTCCGCCCAAGGCGGCAAATAAAGAACGGTTAGCGCAACCCAGTGCCGCCAAAGAGCAGAAAGTTTCCGGAAAATACCGTTGTAAAGTATGTGGCTATATTTACGACCCTGAAAAGGGTGATCCGGACAACGGTGTGGCTCCGGGGACGGCTTTTGAGGATTTGCCTGATGATTGGAAATGCCCGGAATGTGGCGTCAATAAGGAACAGTTTGAGGCGATTAAGTAGGGAGGAAAATTATGCAGCCGAAGATCGGGGTTTTATATTACAGCATGACCGGCAACACATTTTTAATGGCGCAGGCGGTATGCCGCGGGATAGAGCAAGCAAAGGGAGAGGCTATATTACGCACAGTGCCGGAATTGCTGCCGAAAGAGACAATTGAGTCAGATGAGCGGATTAAAAAGGCAAAACTTGCGCAAAAAGATGTTGCCATAGCCAAGGTAGATGAATTAGCGGAGTTTGACGGTATTGTTATTGGTTCTCCTACGAGGTTCGGGAATATGTGCGCGCAGTTGCGGAATTTCTGGGATCAGACAGGAGGGCTCTGGATGAAGGGCGCATTAATCGGCAAGCCGGCAGGGGCTTTTTGCTGTACGGCATCTTTGCATGGAGGACAGGAAACTACGCTTATTTCAATGATGTTTACTTTATTGCATCATGGAGCGATAATCGCGGGGGTGCCCTACAGCATCAAAGAGTTGGTAGAAACGACAAGAGGCGGTACGCCTTACGGGCCTTCCGCTGCAGTAGGGGTTATGGCGCAGGATGCGCCAACAGAAGTTGATTTAAAAATCGCGCGCGAGCTTGGTAAACGGATAACTCAGCTTGCCGCAAAATTAACCGGATCAAAATAAAGGTTAGATTTAGAAGGCCGGAAGCCATAAAAAGCGAGGTAAAAATGAAAAAAATTACAATTTGCGCCTGCGTGGCCATTCTTTTAAGTTACACAAGCTCAATGCTGCAGGCCGCAGAGCACGCAGGAAAAGAGCATGGCGGTAAAGAACATGGTGGCAAGGAACACGGCGGAAAAGAAATGTCTGAGCCCTCCAGCACTGATATCCGGCTGGCGATGAAGGCCTATGTCGCGCAAGAAGTGGAAAAAAACGGCTCATTTAAAGTTTACGATGATAAGATAGATAAAACAAGAAAGTTGTCGCTTATTAGAATTCATGAGCGTGTTGGTAAAACCGGGGGTTATTATTATTCCTGCGCGGATTTTAAGGATATAGAAAGCGGGGAAACGATTGACGTTGATTTGGATGTGGAAGAAGACGCGGGTGAGCTTAAAGTCGTCGATGTTAGAATTCATAAAGTTGGCGGCCGGGAAAGATATACTTATGATGAGGATGATAACCGTATACCTATCAAAGACTAAATTAGGGGTTATTAAAATGAAAAGATTTATCATTGCTATATTGTTAATTTTTGGGGGATTGGTTATGACGGATAACAAATTACAGGCGGATGAGAAGACAGAAAGAGCTATTTTCGCCGGCGGCTGTTTTTGGTGTATGGAGGCGGATTTCGAAAAGCTTTCCGGGGTCAAGGATGTTATTTCCGGTTATATCGGCGGTACAATAGCAGATCCAACCTACAAGAATTATGCCTCAGGCGGGCATATTGAAGCCGTCGAAGTTATTTACGATTCAAGCATAATAACATATAAGCAACTCCTCGATTTTTTCTGGCGCCATATTGATCCCGTAGACAGCGGCGGGCAATTTTGCGACCGCGGCCGTGCCTATTCATCGGCAATATTCTATCGCACAGAAGAACAAATGCGATTAGCCGAAGAAACAAAGAAACGGCTTGGGGAGTCCGGAAAATTTGATAAAGCGATTGCCACAAATATTATTAGAGCAGATAAATTCTATCCGGCCGAAGAATATCACCAGAGTTACTATAAGAAGAATCCGATAAGGTATAAGTTTTACCGGTCTAATTGCGGCCGCGACCGGCGGCTTAAAGAACTATGGGGTGATGCTGTGCATGATGATAACCAGGCCTTAGGCGGCAGGCATTCAAAATACAAAAAGCCGTCTGATGAAGAGCTGCGAAAAAAATTAACGCCGTTGCAGTATAACGTTACTCAGGCCAACGGAACAGAGCCGGCATTTAATAACGAATACTGGGATAATAAAACAGAGGGCATATATGTGGATATCGTATCCGGTGAGCCGTTGTTCAGCTCGCTCGATAAATTTAAATCAGGTACGGGCTGGCCCAGTTTTACAAGGCCTCTGGAGCCGGATAACATAGTGGAGAAAGAAGACAGAAGCTGGTTTTCCGTCAGGACCGAAGTGAGGAGCAGGCAGGCGGATTCACACTTGGGCCATGTTTTTGACGACGGCCCCGCGCCTGGCGGCCTGCGTTATTGTATTAATTCGGCGGCACTGCGTTTTATTCCCGCGGCTGATTTGGAGAAAGAAGGCTATCCGGAGTATAGAAAACTATTTGAGCCAGAGAGAAAATGATAGACGTAGATTTGCTCGTTTTTGACCTTGACGGGACGCTTGTAGATTCAAAAAAGGGTATAGTCAAAGCCGTAAAATTTACGCTGCGAAAGTTAGGCCTTGACGAAAGGCTTCCCGGCGAAATTGCCTCTTATATCGGCACGGGCGTGGAGAGCTTAATCAGGCAGTCCATCGGAGAAAAAAATAAAACTCTGCTTATTGATGGCGTTTCTATATTTGAGCGCCACTATAAAAAACATTTTGCCCAAAGAGACCGGCTTTACCCTAATGTCAAGAGCACATTAAAACATTTTAGAAACAAGCTGATGTTTGTCGCTACCAATAGAAAAAAAGAAATGGCCCGGCTGACTCTTAATAGCCTTGGTATTGGCGGATATTTTAAAGATGTAATCGGTGGGGATGATGAACTCTGCGTTAAGCCGTCTGTTTGTCCGCTCAAAAAGGTTTTAAGAACCAATAGAAACAGAAAGCGGTGTATGATTGTGGGGGATATGGACCTGGACATTATAAGCGGTAAAAACGCCGGAATATTGACCTGCGCCGTAACTTACGGCATAGGCGAAAAAAAAGACATCCTACGGGCAGGGCCGGATTATCTTATCAATAATATTGCCGGATTAAAAAAAATTATCCGTTAAGAGGACAAGGGTGGATGGAAGTAGCCAGAAAAATTCTTTTTTCTATTTTTGTTTTGGTTTATGCTGTGCTTTGCCCGTTTATCATCCTTTATTCTTTCGGTTATATTTATCAGCCGGAAAAGAAGGATATTTCGCAGACCGGCCTGATATACCTTTCCAGTTTTCCTTCCGGAGCCAGTGTTTATCTTGAAAAGAGCCGTTTCAAAAACAAAACCCCCGCGACTATTAGCGAGCTTAAGCCCGGACAATATCAGCTCGGCCTACGGCTTAAGAGTTACCGGCCCTGGAGTCATCAAGTAACGATTGAGCCGGGAAAAGCCAGCGTTTTTAAGAATGTTCCGCTTCTGCCTGTAAAATTTAATGAAATAACTCTTTTGCCAGGAGGCAGGTATACGAGCCTGGCTATGGTGAGAGGAACGGATTATTTTGTCGTTCAAGAAGGATCGCGGCTAAAAGAATTTTACATTTACGACCGGAGAGAAAAAGAAATAAAACCCCTTGTAGGCGCAAAGGCGGAATATAGCGATTTTGCGGTAAATTCAATTTTTACGGAAAATAAAAGCGAATTGCTTATTGTTTATGGCGGCCCCTTATGGAATAAAAAATATTTGCTTTTTAACCTCGCGGATATAAATACTCCGCCTTCTGACATAACCGGCCTTTTTAAGGCGTATCCTTACGCGCTCCGGTGGAGCGCTGACAGCACGAAAGATGTTTTTGCTGTTTATGAAGGATTTATTAACCGGTTTGATATCAAAAATTATTCAATTTATCCGAAATATTTTGACGGGATTAAAGGTTTTGGATTATCAAACCGCTGGCTCTATCTGCTTGGGGCGGATAATGTTATCATAAAGTCAACGCCTGATAAGAAGCAGGAAATTATTTTGTTTGAAGATGAACATTTAGGCAGGGATTTATTTAAGTGGTCGCGGTTTTATGAGATAAAAGAAATATACCGGGACGCGCTTGTTTTTTGGGGTGATAGAGGGGACCTGATAGTAAGCCTGCCGCCCTACCGTATTTTTGATAAGAATGTATCCGGCATGGAATATAACGAATCTAAGAACCGGGTTGTTTTCTGGACAAAAAATAATATCTGGGTTGCTGATTTTAACATGTTGAATACGGAATACGCCCTATTTAATGACCGCCTCCAGATAAGCAGCGCCTACCGCCAAGGTTCCAGTATCAGCCAGTGTTTATGGGCTTACAATGGAGCGCATATATTATTCAAGGATAAAAATGATGTGTATTTATTAGCGTTAAATTCAGACGGCAGGCATCATAAAGAGCATATTGTATCCGTCAAAGATAATACGGATGTTTTTTACGCCGAAGACGAAAATTCCTTGTACTATCTGGATCAGGGCGCTAATCTTACAAAAATCCAATTATTCCCAAAAGAGAAGGCTGTTCCTCTGGCGGAAGAAAGCCAATAACCGAGATGATGGATTTCATTTATTCACGGCATGGGATTGAAGGAAAAGAAAAGAGGCTGGAGAGGTTTCTTGAGATGTTACCCGGTGTTTTAAGCTGGGCAATAATTACCGGAATGTTCGCGCTTTCTATATTGAAACCTCTTATTGCGGCGGTGTTTATGATTGCCTTTCTTTTCTATTGGCTCCTGCGGATTATTTATATGAACATTTTCCTTATTCTTTCCTATGCCCGGCTTAAAATTGAAAAGGAGACCGACTGGATGGAACGCGCCCGGGAGATTGATGAGCTAAAGCCAGGCCAGCCGGTTTTTTGCGATTTGAGTAAAATCAGCGGCGTAAAGAAAAAAATAGCGGCAATCATTCATTGCCGCCAGCTTCGTAATCTTAAAAAATCCGGCCTGCCCGCGCCGCTATCAAGAGATATTTATCATTTGGTGATTATACCGGTTATCCGCGAAAATATTGATATTGTTGAGCCGGGAATAGAGGCGATTAAAAACGGTGTTTATCCGTCAGGGAGGTTTCTGATTATTATCGCGCTGGAAGAGGCGGCGCCAGACACGGTTAAGCAGGATATGAACAAAATAAAAGACCGGTATAGAAACGATTTTTTTGATTTTTTGATTACCGTGCATCCGGCAAATCAACAAGGAGAGGCAAGGGTAAAAGGCGCTAATACCACATTTGCCGCCAGGCGCGCGGAAGAGTATTTAATTGAAAAAGGAATAGCTTTTGAGAATGTGCTGGTATCATGTTTTGATGCCGATACGGTGGCAAATCCCGATTATTTTGCCTGCCTTACTTATTACTATATGATTAGCCCGAATAGATTGCGTTTAAGTTATCAGCCGATTCCTGTTTATCATAATAACATGTGGGATGTTCCGGGCTTTGCCAGGATTCTTGATATCGGCACGTCTTTTTTCCAACTGATAGAGGCGACCAACCCCAGTAAGCTAGTTACGTTTTCAAGCCACAGCATAAGTTTTAAGGTTTTGCAGGAAGTCGGTTATTGGCCGCCGGATATGATTTCAGACGATTCGGCAATATTCTGGAAATCACTTATTCATTATGAGGGGGTGTATCAGGTTAGGCCGATTTATACTACGGTCTCTATGGATATCGTTACCGGCCCAACCTTAAGGAAAACATTCATCTCTATTTACAGGCAAAAACGGCGCTGGGCATGGGGGGTGGAAAATTTTCCCATTGTTATGAGAGCATTTTTAAAATCAAAGAAAATTGCCCTAAGGCAAAAGTTTAGTTATGTATATAAATTGCTTGATTCTTTTATATCATGGGCCACCTGGTCATTTTTACTGTCCTTGGGAAGCTGGCTGCCCGTGTTTTTCGCATCGCGTGAATTCGCCACCAGCACCGTATATTATACCGCACCGCGTATTCGGCATATAATGTTCGGCCTGGCTTCGGTCGGGATTATTATTTGCATGATCATAAGCTTATTGCTGCTTCCCGCAAAAAGGATTAAATACGGTTTTTTAATTAAAATCCGCCATGTTTTTGAATGGCTGTTGATCCCGGTTGTACTTTTAATTTTAAGCGCCCTGCCGGCGCTTGATGCGCAGACACGCTTAATGTTCGGCAGTTATATGGAATTCCGGGCGACAGAGAAGTATAGGAAGAAGCCGGCTTAATTCATCGGCTAAACTTATCATGCCTTTCGGTATAAATAATAAACGGGCGATATTTGTATTTATTTTAGGTTTAGGGATGGTGTTATTTTTTGGCGTAGAAATCCACGATTGCTATTGTTTTGTGGGCACTGCTTCCTGGTACGGTAAGCGTTTTGGCGGCAGGAAAACGGCAAGTGGTGAAATTTTTGACCCGGAAAAATTAACCGCCGCCCATCGCCGGCTTCCCATAGGAACAAAGGTTAAAGTTACTAACTTGAAAAATAATCGGCAAATAATAGTAGAGATTAATGACCGTGGCCCGTATATTCCCGGGAGGATTATTGATTTATCAAGAAAGGCCGCGCGTGATTTAGATATGCTCAAAGACGGATTATCCCGGGTACATTTGGAAATCATGCAGCCAGATTAGGAGGTATTAAATTTACCGCGGCCGATGGCATTAAGGCTCACACTTTTTGCGGCTGAAGACATTACAAACGAACCAGGGCATAAGATAGAGGGCGGTTAAACCTGCCAGCAAAGAGCCAAAAACAATGATCCCGCCGAAGCGTTGAGTGGGAGGAAACTGGGAAAAGAGAAATACTCCGAAGCCCAACGTTATGACTGACATTGTGTTTAAAACCGGGTCCCAGAGCCGTTTTCTTACTTTTTCCCATTTTTGTTTTGTTATTTTCCCTTCCTGTTTTATGTTTCGCCAGTATTTTACCATGTGAATCATGGAATCTATGCCGATAGCGATAGCTATGTTTATTGAAGGAGCGGCGATTATGTCCAGCGGCATTTGAATTATCCCTACACACCCCAAAACAATTAAAGGGATTATGCTGATGCTCGCGGTCATGGCCAGGCTTACCGGTAGAGATCGTGAAACAATCCAGCTGATAATAAAGAAAAGCAATAATAATCTAAACAAGCCAAATACAAGGCTGGACATAACCAGCTTCGAAAGATGCCCCTGGAGAGCATAAATTCCACCGGTAATTTCAGAGTCAAACCCATTATCATGGACAATTTTCTTTAATTCTTCTATGATTTCCAACCGGGCCTTGGCGCGCTTGTCTTCCTTCATTCGCAGTAAAAATAAGCCGTTTTCACGGTTTTCGGTTACAAAGCTTTTTGCTATTTCATTATGAGCGGGTTTTTCCATGATTTCAAGCAGCCACTCCCAGCTTAAAAAGAACGATAAGGGGTTTTGTTTTGCCTGGGCCATCAAGACAGGCAAAGATATTACACTGCCCACCGCTTCATGGTTTTCCAGCGAAGTTTCAAGCTGCCAAAGTTGATTATAGCTTTCAGTAGTATTTAATTTAGCCCCGGATTTGATTTTTACGACAATTATGAGGGGGTTGCTGCCGCCGTTACGGTCAATATAGCGTAACCCCCGCGAGATTTCACCGCTTTTTTTAAAATAGCTGAATATTGAAGGGTCATGCTTAATCATTGTTAATCCCGGCAGCATCAGGATGCCCAATGTGATTAGCGTGAAAATAAAATACTTATTTTTTCTTTTGGTTTTGCGGTAAATCAGATGTTCGGCTTTTTCGAAATATTCATTCTTAAATTTGGGAGCCGATGCTTTACGCAGAAACGCGGGATAGATTCCATAGGCCGCGGCTATGGCGATAATTGTTCCGATAGCTCCGGATATTCCCAGCTCGCGCAAAGGTTTTGCCGGCACGATCATCAGGCTGAGAAAGCCCAGCAGCGTTGTAAACATGCTCCAGAAAGAGGGGGGAAAAGTATATTTGATCGAATCTATGAGCGCTTTTTTAGGCGGCAGGGATATTATTAAATGCTTCCAGTTATGGGTCAGGAATACTATGTGCGATAAGGTAAGCACGAAAACAATCGTCGCCAGATTTACGGTAAGTATGCCGATCTGTATGTGAAGTAGATGGGCTGTGATTAGTGTGAGCATGGATGTGTTAAGGCATGCCAGCAAGGTCGCGCATAAAATAATAAAAGAACGGAAAATAAATAATATCATCAGGGTAAAAATAATAAAGCTTAGCACGCTGAATGTTTTTAGGTCGGATAGCAGGTTGCGCTGAATTAACTTAGCGATATAAGGCGCTCCGGAAATACGTATGATAAAATCATCCGCCTGTGCTTGCCTTGCAAATTTTTCTATCTCCGGCAATGTCCTTTCGTCTTGATTCTTCTCGAGCACGGCGATGATATTAGTAGCTTTTTTATTATCAGCAACGAGAAGGCGCCTCCATAAAGGGCTTCTAAAAGCGTTTTCAATAGTTTTTGGCCCGGTGGAAATGCTTAATACGCTTATAACCCCCGGAAGGGAGCCGATTTTTTGGCTTAAATATTCGATTTTTTCAAGATATTTAGAAGATTCAATATCGCCTTCGGCGTTGATAATTAATTGCGTATCTCTTCTTTGGAATAATTCTGAAATGCGCTTTTCGGCCCGGAACTGGGGGTCATCGGTGGAGAAAAAGAAGTTTTCGTCGACCTGGGGAGTAAGGTCAACATAATTTATTAAAACAAAGCAGGTGATGGCGCTTAAGAGCACAAAAAATACGATCTCAAAGCTTATGGCGCGCGTTATTTTTTTAAGCATATGTTTAGTTTATAGAATATTTTCCGCCGGGTCAATGAATATTTCAAACACGTCATCTCATTTTTCCATTACTTCCGCATATAGGACTAAGGTCTAATTTACATCTTTCTCAGATTTGTTATCATAATTTTGTAAAGAAAGTGGTTTTAAAGGAGGGGGTGGGTAATGAAAAGAATGTTTGTGGCGGCTATAGTTTTGGCTGTGGCAATCCTTGGGCTGGTGTTTGCAAAAAATCTTATCGCCCGGGCTTTGATCATCCAAGGGGGCAAGGCAATGACAGGGCTGCGTTTTGAAGTAAAAAATGCAGATCTGGGGATTTTGAAGACGTATCTTACGTTAAGAGAGCTAAAGGTAATGAATCCGGAAGGTTTCGACGATAGGGTTATGGCATACCTGCCGCGTGTCCAGGTGGATTATAATCTGGCTGATTTTTTTGAAGGTAAGGCGCATTTTGAAGAGCTGGCGGTTGATTTGGAGGAATTAGTTGTTGTTATTAACGCGGATAACCGGGTGAATGTAAAATCCTTACAGGCGTTGTCGCCAAAAGGCGGTAAGGAGCAGGTGCCGTTGATAATTGATACCATGCGCTTGAAAATAGGCAAGGTGGTTTACAAAAACTACGCATTCGGAGCGGCGGATGCGCGTGAATTTAAGTTGAATATAGAGGAAGATTTTAGCAACATAGAAGGAGCGGATGCTTTGGTTGGATTGATTCTCATGAGAGCGCTATCAAAAACAAATGTTCCCGCTCTTGCCGGTATTGATATGGGGGCGATCAAAGAGAAGATTGTCGCGGATGTGATGCGGCAATCCGAAGGAATGTTACAGGAGTTTAAAACGAAGACGCAGGAAAAGATTCAGGAGATATTTCAGCCTTAATATTGGCGCTCTTTGCAAATACCTAAAAGAGGTGATATTATGAAGACAATAAAAATGATTGGGATTACGGCGGCCGTATTATTTATCTTCACTGGATGTTCGAGTTACCGGCTTTCCAGTGAAGCTAAAAGTATGCATGTGGAGACGATATCCCCGAATATTTTTACTGTACAATTTTGCGGTAATGCTTTTATGACTCAGAGCGAGGCGGAAAAATACGCCTTCCAGCGCGCCGCTGAAGCGGCGCTTTCAAAAGGCTATAGTCATTTTATCGTGGTAGAGAAACGTGATGATTCCGAGTTTTGTGCGCTTCCGCCAAAAGGCCCTTATGACTCAACGGTGCCGGCAAGGAGCATGGAATCCGTGCCGGATGAGCCTAATTCTTTTATCAGACCGAACATTTTGCTGAGGATTCAATGCTTTTCAAGAAACGATGAGCTGCCTGATTCGGCGATAGACGCGCGGCAATTCCTGAGTGAAAATTTTCCGGGATTAGGCGAATTCGGCGAATGATATATTGAGGGCCTTATGAAACAAATACGCGTAGCTTTATTTATAAGCATTTTTTGCGCGCTTTTTACGCCCGGGCTATGGGCCGCTTCAGTCGGGATAACCTTTAGCCCGGTACAATGTGAATATTTAAATATAGACTGGCGAGAAACATATAACGAATTATTGGGCATGAATTTTGATCTTTTACGCCTGGGCGCGTATTGGAGCAGGATTGAAAAAGAGGAGGGAAAATATGATTTTAGTGAGTTAGACTGGCAGATAGAAAAGGCGGAGGAAAAAAACCTGAAGATAGTGCTTACGGTTGGAATGAAAGCGCCGCGCTGGCCGGAATATTTCATTCCGGATTGGGTTTTTAAAAAAACGATACCTCCGCGCTGGGGAGCCAACGTGGCCAATAGCGGGATATTGCGGAAATTCACGTTGGAATTTATCGCGATAGTGGTTAAACGATACAAGGATAATACCAGCATAATAGCCTGGCAGGTTGAAAATGAGCCCTTTAACCGCGCAGGATGGCAGGATTGGTGGATATCAAAAGATTTTCTGGCGCAGGAAATAGCCAAAGTCAGAGAATTTGATAATACGGAAAGATTAATTATCGTTAATGCCTTATCGTCTCCGAATACGTTTCTGCGTTTCCTCTCTCGCGTGTTTTACAAAAAAGATCCCGTAGCTGAGGCGATTGATTCAGCCGAGGTGCCGGCAATAAACTTTTATCCGGCAATCGGCCATCAGATATGGGGTTCTAAAATATGTTTTATAACGCAGCCGAAGGAGCGCGTTGAATACGTAAGGCAGATTGTTAGATATGCCGGAGAGAAGAATAAAAAGTTATGGGTTACGGAATTACAGGCAGAACCATGGGAGCCGGGAGAACTTGTACATCTTGCGGATGAAAAACCTATTACCTGCTGGCCGGAAAGTTTTGCTATCGCGTTTAAAGAGCTGCGTTCCCTCGGCATCGATACGGTTTTTTTTGGGGGGTTGAATATTGGATATACCGCAGGCACCAATATCAGGATGATGAGTGGATGGAGAGCTTTGAGCAAATATTAGATAAAAATTAAAAGGAGGGGCTATGGGTAGAAAATTGCTGTACGCGGTTGTTGGTTGGGTTTTTGCCATTAATTTATGCGGGTGCGTTTTATTGGTAGCGGGGGCGGCAGGCGGGGCGGGGACGGCATTGTGGCTCTCAGGTAAGCTTAGCGATGAAGTAAGCGCTCCTTATGAAAGAACGATTGAAGCTGCGAAAAAAGCATTAAAATCTCTTGAGATGCAGATTGACAAGGAAACAAAATCGGATGAAGTCGCGCAAATAAGAAGCAATTATACGGATGGGCGTGAAGTGTGGATTGATATACGTCCGCTTACAGAAATCACTTCTAAGCTTGAGATACGCGTCGGAGCTAAGGGGGATAAAGAGGCTTCGGCAAAGATACTTGAAGAGATTAAAAAACATTTTTAAACATTATTTTTTATCTTGATTGCGGGAGAATCGCTATGGATGAGAAGAAATTAAAAGATAAATTATGCAGCGCGATTGAGGCAGAAGCTACAATGGCGGTTTGTTATGGCCGCATTGCCGAGTTAATCAAAAATAACAAAGCGCGCCTAAAATTTAACCGTTTATCCCGGGAGTCTGCCAAAAGCAAAGAGTTATTATGCGGCCGCCTGTCCGGTTTCGGCACAGCGAAAGAAGAATGCGGGCTGCTATGCGAGGTATGCAAATTAAGGCCGGAAAGTTTTTCTTTGATCGGCGCCCTGCAAGTTGGTTTAGAAACAACGAAATCAGCGGCAAAGTTTTACAATGAGTTGTCCGCCAGATGCGATGATAAACAGGATAAAAAATTATTTAAAGAGCTGTTTAAAAAACAGCAGGCTCGGATGATGCTTCTTAAACGAGAAAAAAGGTTCGGCCATGAAGATGAGGCAGATAGCTTAGCGATAGACTGTTGCCTTCCTGAGGCGTTGTCTAAACTTTGGAAATAAAATAATTATATCGGTAGTAAAATAGGCGTGCCGTTTTATTAAGTGAAAAAAATAATGGAGAGGCTAAGCCTGTTCGGCGTTTATATCCGGAGTTAAAAATACCTAATATGCTGATAAATATCACGTTACTGATTTTTTCTTATGCCGCGGCGGTAGGCGCGACTTTGGCTGGGTTTGGTAGTTCTACGCTGCTTATGCCGGTTGTGCTTCTGTTTATGGACGCAAGAAGCGCGATTTTTCTCGTCGCCTGTTTCCACATGTTTAATAACCTCTTTAAGATAAAAGTATTTTGGAAAAGGATAGATTTCAGGACTTTTATGCTTTTTGGCATCCCGAGCATAATTTTTGCTTTTGCCGGGGCGATGTTGATTTCGTTTTTACCGGCAGGCATAATTAAGAAGTCAATCGCGGTATTTTTAATGATTTTCGCGGTTTATTCCTTGCTGAGGCCAAAATTTGCTATCAAAGAAACGCCGATAACCGCTATTATCGGCGGCAGTTTATCAGGCTTATTAGCCGGCCTTATAGGATTGGGCGGCGCGGTAAGGTCCGTATTTCTCATCGCTTTCAATCTTTCCAAAGAGGTTTATGTCGGCACTTCCGCCGTGATTGCTTTTGTCATAGACTTAACGAGGATCCCCACTTACCTCCTTACTAAAGTTGTTCAGGACAGTTCGCGATTTATTCTCCTGCCGTTTTTAGTTCTCAGCGCTTATTTTGGCGTAAAAAGCGGTAAAATGCTTCTGGGAAAAATAAACCAAGAAACGTTTCGTAAAATCGTGCTCATAGTTATTTTACTTGTCGCGATAAAGCTGTTATTTTAGTAATTTTAAATATCAGGCGAATATCAATCAATTCAACCGAATTTCCCATAGTGCCTAGCCGCGTAAAATGATTCCGGTTATTGACATTATTATTTTTTTGCCGTATAATGCATACGTATGCAAAACTAAGGAGCGGCTATGCGGCCAAAGAAAACAAGATGGATTAAATGTGACCCGGGAGAGCGCTGCTTTGTGCCTCAATCTAAAGCTAAGTCTGTTAGAGAGCCGGAAAGCATCCTGCTGAATTTGGATGAGTTTGAAGTTTTGCGCCTGTCGCATCTTGCCGGGTATTCTCAGGCAAAGATTGCCAAAGAAATACGCATTCACCAATCAACAATATCGCGTATACTTGCCTCGGCGCATAAAAAAATAACCGCCGCGCTGGTAGATATTAAAGGGATAAAAGTTGAAGGCGGATGCTGTAAATTTAGGGATTAAACAGCATGGAAGAGCGGAAATTAAGTTTTTTTGAAAAATATCTCACGGCTTGGGTTATTGGCTGTATCGGCCTTGGTATTCTGCTTGGGAAGTTATTTCCTCAGGCTGCCCTTAGCCTTGACCGGTTCTCGGTTTATCAAGTATCGATTCCGATCGCGGCCTGTCTTTTCTTTATGATGTATCCGATCATGGTGAAGATAGATTTTGGCGAAGTAATCAAAGCCGGAAAAACGCCCAAGCCGGTAGCCCTAACGTTGTTTGTTAATTGGTGCGTAAAACCCTTTACAATGCTGGCGATCGCGTGGTTGTTTTTAGGGGTCTTCTTAAAAAGCTGGCTTTCCGGCACGGAAATCATCAAGGGCGGCGCGGAAGTGGAATTGTTCCGTTCTTATATTGCCGGCTGCATTTTATTAGGGGTAGCGCCGTGCACGGCAATGGTGCTTATCTGGGGGCATCTGGCACAAGCCAATGACGGGCATACCTTGGTGATGGTCGCGATAAATTCCCTGGCCATGCTGTTTTTGTACGCCCCGCTTGGCGGCTGGCTCTTAGGGATAAATAAAATGCCGATTCCATGGCAGACCATTGTTTTATCCGTACTTATCTATGTCGGCCTGCCTTTGCTGTTGGGTTATCATTCGCGCAAGCTGATTATCGCTAAAAAAGGTTTTCAATGGTTTGAGGAAAAATTCCTGCATTATTTGACTCCTGTTTCGATTTCCGCGCTTCTAGTGACTTTGCTGTTGCTATTTTCTTTTAAAGGGGAATTGATTATTAATCAGCCCCAGGTGATATTTTTAATCGCCATACCATTATTGATACAGACCTGCCTAATTTTTACCCTTACGTATTTCCTCGCGCGGCAGCTGAAATTATCTTACCGGGACGCCGCGCCCTCGGCGCTCATCGGCGCAAGCAATCACTTTGAAGTGGCGATTGCCACCTCCACCATGCTTTTTGGCTTATCGTCCGGGGCTTCGCTGGCAACGGTTGTCGGTGTCTTGATTGAAGTTCCGGTTATGCTCATGCTGGTCAAGGTTTGCCTTAAGACAAAAGGTTGGTTTAAATAGAAAGAAAAAAAATGAAGCAAAAAGTTCTTTTTGTGTGCGTGCATAATTCGGCAAGGAGCCAGATGGCGGAAGCTTTTCTTAAACAGATGGCAGGCGGCCGCTTTGAAGTTGAAAGCGCCGGCCTTGAGCCCGGCAAGCTTAATCCGGTAGCGGTAGAAGTCATGAAAGAGTCAGGGATAGATATTTCGCGCAATAAGACAAAAAGCGCCATTAACTTGTTTAAAAAAGGAAAGCGGTATGATTATGTCATTACCGTCTGCGATGAATCTCAATCAGGCGCTTGTCCGGTGTTTTCGGGTAGGGGAGAACGGCTTCACTGGGGGTTTGATGATCCTTTTCGGTTTGAGGGCACGCATGAGGAAAAGCTGCAACAGACGCGTAGAGTCAGAGACCAAATCAAAGAGACATTAAGACATTGGATCAGCAATAAAATTTCTCCACCAAATTCCCCGAACCTGTTATAATAGCCCGAAGAAGTATTGTTTTAAGATTAAGAGGAAGGCTAGGAAAATCACTCTGGCCTTTTTTCTTGCCCCCCCTTCTGTATAATTACAAAAATATGATAGAAAAAGTCATAAAATTTTTTCTCCACCGGCATTTACTTACCAATCTGATATTTATTGCCGTTTTTATCGGAGGGGTTGTTGCCTGGATCCAGATTCCCAAAGAGGAACTGCCGGATATTACCTTTGACCGTGTTCATATAAGCGTAAACTATCCCGGCGCATCAGCGGAAGAGGTGGAGTATTATGTGACCCGCCCGATTGAGGAGGCGGTACGCGGGTTGGACGGCATATACTCAATAAGCAGCGCGACCGGTACGGGAACCTCGCAGACTATCGCGCTGGCGCTGGAAAATAAATTACTGAGCATGCCGCAGGTAAGCTCTGTTAACCGCAGCGGATACCTGAGGCGGGAGATACACATTAAGGCCGATCCGCAAAAACTGGTTGATTTACGTATCCCGTTTAACACAGTTATCCGGGAAATACAGGATAACAACGTCAGGCAGCCCGCGGGTAATATTGAGAGCGTCAAAGAGCCCAAGGTCACTCTTTCTGCCGAGCTCAATACTATAAAATCTCCCATAGCATCCAGCTGCGTAAATTGATTATTGAATGGCTGCGCCTGTCAGATTCCCTTATCGCGGAAAATACAATCCTAAATAAGCAATAAACAACACGCTACCCTTTTTGTGTATATTGGACCAAAGTCTAATTTACAACATCTGTTGAATTTGATATTGTTAAATTGCTTGAGTAAAGTAAGATTAACTAAAATCCATGAAAAGGGAGGTGAAGGTTATGACAAGACTATTAACCATTATTCTGGTTGGATGCCTGGTTTTGGGTTTGGGTATCAGCGGATGCGCGCAGAAAAAGGCCGCTTCCAGTACAGAGGCGATAGAGATCTCTAAGTCAATGGAAACAGTTGAGCAAAAGGCAAATTATCTTATCGGGCAGGCAAAGGCGTTTTACAATTCCAGGAATTTTCAGGAGGCGGTTGATATCGCTCAGTATGTCCTAAGGGCCGTGGATAAGGATTCGCAGGAAGCAAAGAGTTTACTGGAAAAAGCCAAGGAGGCGTTAGTCGCAAAAACGCGGGAGGTGGCCGATAAAACCACTGAAGACATGAAGAAAAAGATGGATATGCTTACTAAATAAGGCTCTGTAAAGCTCGCATATCAAAGGGAGGAATTATGAAAAGAACGGCTTTTGTTTTAATCTTTGTTTTTTGCGCGTTGATAAACAGCCCGGCGCAGGCGCAAGCGGATGATAAAGGTATGGCGCGTTTTAATATGATGCGCAAACATGAAAAGATGTGGCATAAAATGGGCTTTGAAGATATGCTTTTCATGAAGGCCCGGTTCATTATGGCAAATGCCGATGAAATAGGGCTTAGCGACGAGCAAATAGAAAAAATTAAGACATTAAAGATGAGTGCCAAGAAAAACCTGATAAAAAAAGACGCGGATATTAAAATATTGGCATTGGATATTAAGGCAGAGCTTAGCAAAGAAGAAATTAACCTAAGTACCGTCAACGGGCTTATTGATAAAAAATATGCCGCTAAAACTCAAAAAGCCAAAGACCTCGCCGCCTCGTATGTAAGCCTAAAAAAAGTTTTATCAAAGGAGCAGTGTACGAAACTTAAAGAGCTCTGGGAATGCAGTATGAGCGGAACTGTAAAGTGTGTAATGATGCCGGAGGAAAGCGCAGGGATGATGCCGCCGGAGCAGGAAATGGAAAGAGAATCCGAATAGGCGAAAGCCCCTGTATAAATAGGGAAGAACAATCCTGAAGACAAATTAGGATTAAAATGAAAAAACGGCTGATAGATTTTCTTACCCGGGATGTATGGCGGATAAGGCTTAACGATGTGCCGCGGCAGCGCTCATTTCTTATCAGGAATCTCAGGATTGTTCTGCTGGCGCTGAGGGGTTTTAATGAGGATTATTGTTCCCTGCGCGCCTCCGCTTTAACATTCTACAGCCTGCTTTCCGTTGTTCCGGTGTTTGCTTTGGCCTTCGGCATTGCCAAGGGGTTTGGGCTGGAGAAGGCCCTGGAAAAGCAGATTCTTGAGAAAATTCCCGCCCAGAACGATGTAATTATCAATGTAATTAATTTTTCGCACACGCTTCTGGAAAATGCCAAAGGGGGCGTGGTCGCGGGCGTCGGTGTCATAGTTTTATTCTGGACGGTAATAAAGGTCCTTGGTAATATCGAGCGTTCATTTAACGATATCTGGGGAATAAAGAAAATGCGGCCTTTAAGCCGCAAGCTCACGGACTACCTCGCTGTGATGCTGATTTGTCCCGTGTTGCTTATCGTATCAAGCAGTGTGACGGTTTTTGTGGCGACACAGGCAGGCATGCTTAGCCAAAAAATCGCCTTGCCCGGCATGCTGGCCGATCTTCTTCAGTTTATCCTTAGCTTCCTTCCTTACACGGTAATTTGGCTGCTCTTTAGCTTTATTTATATTTTTATTCCCCATACTAAAGTAAACATTACATCCGCGCTGCTTGCGGGAGTGGCGGCAGGGACGATTTATCAGCTTGCGCAGTGGACGTATGTGCATTTTCAGGTTGGGGTGGCAAAGTATAACGCGATTTACGGAAGCTTTGCCGCTCTGCCGCTGTTTCTTATCTGGCTTCAGCTAAGCTGGAGGATTGTGCTATTGGGGGCTGAGGTTTCCTTTGCCCATCAGAACGTGGATACCTATGAATTTGAGCCTGATTGCCTGAACGTAAGCCATTCTTTTAAGAATCTTCTTGCCTTACGCATCGTCAGCCTTTTGACAGGTAATTTTTCTAAAGCCATGCCGCCGCTTTCCGCGCAGGAGGTTTCCCGTCAGCTGGGCATTCCGATTCGCCTCGTACGCGACATAATATTTGAATTAACTGAAACCGGCGTGCTGGCTACTGTCAGGGAAGAGGCGGATAAGGTCCCGGTTTATCAGCCGGCATCAGACATAAATTTACTTACCATAAAATATGTAGTTGATAAACTGGAGAACCGTGGTACAGACGCCATACCGGTTATCCGGACAGAAGAGCTGGAAAAGATTAAAAATAGCCTGCAGGGTTTTTCGCAGGCAATCGCCAAATCAGCGGAAAACCTGCTTTTAAAGGATATATAATATGAAAGGAGAGCAATTATGAAAATTATAAAAATTATTCTTGCGGTTATGCTCCCGCCGGTAGCGGCATTTATACAGGTAGGCCTGACTACTCATTTTTGGATTAATATCGGCCTGTCGCTTTGTTTTGCTTTCCCGGGGATGATTCACGCGCTCTGGCTGGTATTGACTGATAAAAAGTAGCATGTTTATAGACAGAAAAGACGCTGGGGAAAAGTTTTCTCGGGGTGTCCCGCTATGCGCGCGGATATAATGCTCTGCAATTTTTTCATGCCGTTGCCCAGGCTTATGATAAGTGGTATGTTGTAAGCGATGAGGAGGTAATGGAAATAATGGCGCGGTGGGAAAAATAGAGCGCGAATACAAAATTGAGAAAGCCGGCTTTGAAATAATTAAGGGGCGTTGAAAGAGATAGGCCGCGGATAGATTTAGGATTTGATTGTGCCGCAGACTATCTTATTCTTTCCGGATGTTTTTGCTTCATACAACGCGGTATCTGCTGCTTTAAGCAGGCCTTCCGCCGTTGGTTTATTCAGCAATAAAAGGGAAGCGGTGCCGGCGCTTACCGTTACTTTTAACGTTCTCTCCTGCAGAGGAAAATCAAATTCCTCAATTGCCTTCCTGATTTTCTCAGCGTATATATTGGCGCCTTTGGCATTGGTAGAAGGCAGGATTGCCACGAACTCTTCTCCGCCGAATCTGGCCACCGTGTCGTTTTTACGGCATTGCCTGCTGATTAGCGCGGCGGTATTTTTTAAAACCTCGTTTCCGGCGTCATGTCCGTAGGTATCGTTGATTTTTTTGAAATTGTCAATATCAAAGATAACCAGCGAGAGTTCCGTTTTTGCCTTCTGGGCGTTTTTTATCTCGCTGTTTAACTTGGCTTCAAAATAACGGAATACGTAGAGCCCGGTCAGGCCGTCGGTTGTTGCCAATTTTTTTAAATGCGCGTTTTCAATTATTATAAACAGGTATTTTAAGGCAGTGATTATAATAAATGAAGCCGCGGCCGTAAAAGAGGCGCCGAGAAAGTCAAAGACAATATCTTTTGATATGCATAATACGGAGGCATAAAAAGCTGATACTATCACCGCCAGAGTCAAAACCAGGCCTTTAAGGTTGCTTAAGCTGTAGGTGGTAAAGCCGATGATTAGGGCAATGACAGAGAGAATAAAAAAATTAATCGGCTTTGCCGTCTCTCGAAGCGGCCTGTCCGATAATATGGACATCAGGAGATTGGCGTTTATCGCTATGCCGGGCATCCGCCCCAGAGGCGTAGGGTGTATATCATGGACCATGTCAATCGTGTTTCCTATCAGGACGATTTTATCTTTCAGCTCTTCGGCCGGCACTTTCGAAGAAAGTATTTCCCAAAAAGGGATTACGTTAAAATCTTTGAATTTGGCAAAATAATTTATTCGGGCGGTATTCGTTTTCCGGTCTATTGGAATATTGACGCTTCTCGGCGGCTTCGCAAAAGAAGGTATGCGCAGCGATTTGCCGTCTTGGCCATAAAACATTTTTTCTAAGTCCAGCTTGTTTAAAGACGCGATTATTTCCATGGTGAATGAGTAGTGCGATCGCCCGCTTTTTAGCCTGCTAAAAGGATACGCCCTGCGTATAACCGAGCCGGAATCGCGCGGATAATTAGTAAAGCCGACGGCTTTCGCCGCGTTTGAGAAAAGAGCCTCAGGCATGATTAAGCGGTTTTTTTCGTCAAAATAGCTGGCGATTACCACGTTTTCTGTGTCTTTCAACGCGCCGGAAAATAAAATGTCCGATTCCGGAAGGTCGCTTTTCCCGGAGAAAATAAGGTCAAATCCTATCACTGCCGGTTTTGAATCGGGGCGCGATATTTTTTTTAAAAAAGGAGCGAAGAAACCCCTGTTTATTGGCCAGCGCTGATTGAGCTTGCCCAAACTACTTTCATCAATGTCAATGATTACGATTTTATCAATTATGTCAGGAAGTTCATTCAGGCTATGCCGGTATCTAAGGAATAAATCCGTATTTAGTGAATAGTAGAGGGGAGAGAAAAAAGCAAAGCGTGGAAGCAGGCGGGCGTAGGAGCTAATCAGAATAAACGCGCCGATGATGATGCATATCCTATGGAAATGCCTGGAATTCATGATTTCAGATTATAACATCTAACATTCCAATATTCAATGGCTAATTTTTCACCTCTTGCTTTCTCTGAGCATAACTAATTGTAGTTATTAATGATATAGCAAAGATTGATTTATTTGCCATATTATGTTATACTTATAATAGAAAAATCCGAAATGGCTAATCCGCTGTGAGGCGGAGGCGCAAAGCCATGGGCCTTAAACTTAAGGCTGCCAGGCTGCCGAAGATAAGTAAATTGCAGGTTTATCCCAGGCGAGCGCCTGGGATTTCTTACTAAGAGGGCGAAAATGAAGACACATGTGAAAGCTTTAATAAGCGTAATTATTCTTTCCTGCTTTATCCCTGCCGTGGCGGCTTACGCGCAAGAGCGGGGGCCGCTGACAGAAAAAGAAATAAATACGCTTCTGGCAGAAGAAAAAATAAAGGGCCTGTTCACAGAAGAAGAAATAAATGTTCTTACAGAAGAAGAAATAGGCGCGCTGATAGAGGCGGTGGCCGCGGAAAACGAATTCGCTTACGAGCCGCAAAAGCCCGTTGAAATTGATAACGAAGTGGTATTTGAGGCGATAACATCCCTTGACGATGATATCAACAGCCGGATAAAAACGCTGAATGAAGACATTGTTTATGTTACTGAAGAGCGGGAAGTTACGGCCGTTGCCGAAGCAGAGCCCGCCGCGGCTGAACCGGAAGAAGATGTTGTTGCAGCCTCTCCTGGAGGCGCAGATGCTCCTGTAGGGTTCATTGGTGGGATAGAATAATAATCACGGAATTAGCTTAAAAATTCATAAAAGGTTGTAGGACAGGATGGCGGAAACATCACCATCCTTTTTTGTTTTTATGGGGGAACGGAAGATTTATTGTAATTTTCCCCGATTGGACTAAAGTCTAATTTACATCCCTGTTTGTTTAAAAGATAATATAGATATAAGAAAGTTTTAGCGGAAAGGAGGCGGAAAAATGCGTATTTTAGAGAGTGATATCAGGGGCGATAGAATAAAAAAGCTTATAAGCGCCGGATTGATTGTTTCTTTTATGCTGGCTGGTTTTCCCGTTCTGGCGCAGGAGGAAGCAAAAAAAGGAGCCAGCGAAAAGGCCTATGAGCACGCCAGCGACAAGGCTGTATTTAACCGTGTTTCCGACTGGTTTGCCACTATTGGAAAGTCCGGAGAGGAAAAAGAAAAAATATTAGCCGAGCGCAAGGCAGAAAGAGCGGCAAAGCGCGTAGAAAAAGAATTAAAGAGAGCCGAGAAAGAAAAAGAAGCAAAAAAGGCCCGGGAGGGCATGGAAGAGAAAGCGCGAAAACAAAAGGAGAGCGTGGAAAAGATGGATAGTGATGCCGGCGGCTTGATGAAAGGGCAAAAAAAAGCTAAAGGAAGAAATAAATAAGGGATAACCTTATTTTTAAAATGGCTCGTTCCCAGGCTTAAATATAAAATCTCTCCACCAAACTCCCCAAAACTGCTATAATATCGGGGATGATTAAAAATATCCTGATTATCAGCCATTCTAATATCGGCGATGTCTGTTATGACCTCGCGGTTGTCAGCCCTCTGCGCAGGCAATTCCCCCAAGCTAAGATTTCTTTTTTTACTTCCAAGCGCGCGGAAAATATTGTCAGGGGATATAAAGGCATAAACGAGGTTATCGTCTTTGATAAAGAGGCAAGGGGACGTAGCGCGCGGGGGAGATTGCAGGTTATGTGTGCTTTGGCAAAGGCGCGGTTTGATTTGGCAATTGTTCTTAAGCGCACGCTTATGCCGTATTTCTTAGGTATACCCCGTGTCTGGAATATAAGAAGGGATTTAAAAACTCACGCCTTAGAACACGTTGTTGACAGCTATCTGGAATTTCTTTTTGCTCATGGCATAGAGCGGCAAAAAGCTGAATTCGGTTTTGCTTTAGGTAAAGAAGAGGATGATTTTTCTAAGGCGTTTTTTGCCAAAGAAGGCATAACCGAGAAAGAGCGCCTCGTAGGAATTTTTCCTCTTGCGGCATGGTCGGTAAAAAACTGGCCCGTTGATAAGTGGAACGAATTGGCAGGGCTCCTCCAGGGCCGCTACGGGATTAAGGTAATTGCCTTTGGTAAGTATAACGGCGATCCCTATAATAAGATGGTGCTGGCAAATATCTCGCGCAAAATCATATTTGCTCAAACGCCAGCCCTAAAACAGGCAATGGCTTTAATTAAACGCTGTAGTGTTTTTATCGGGCCGGATTCCAGCCTGCTGCATCTGGCAAGCTGTATCGGCAGTGAAGTGATTGGTTTGTACGGGCCGACTTCCCGCGAATATATTTATCCTTATTTTCACCGGCAGAATATTATTACGGCTAAAAAAAATCTTGATTGCATGCCGTGTTATCCCCGGCAGAAATTTTGCCCATGCAAAAAAAACTACAGCGCCGGAACCTGCATGGAAAATATCGGCGTAGAGGATGTATTGGCGGCAGTATGCCAAAAACTTAATTTGGCCTAAAGAGCAAACCTTTTATGTTAATTTTGCGGCAATCTGGGCGAAAATAAGCTGCGAGCTCTGCCGGTCGGTCAATTTCCTGCCGCGGTAGATGAAATAATGCGGCTCTTTGCAGCGGGAGCATTTAAAGGCCGATGTTTTTTTGCCCGCTTTGATTAAGGCTTTCATCGCGATTTTATGCTTTGGACAGAGGAACTTGATGTGGGCGTGTATTTCATTTTTGCCCTTCTGGCTGATTTTCGCATTCCAGGGTATGTTGGACAGCTTTCCTTTAGTAATAGCTACGCTCATAGCACACCTCCTTTGTTTAATCTTATTATACACCCTGTTGCTTTGGCAATTCAAGGTATAATCCTCCCGGAAAAATTCCTTGTAACTTTATTTGACAAAAGATGATAAAGTGTTATAATATGTGTCGTTGGAAAATTTAAAAATTACAAGATTAGAAAATCAAAAACCGTAAAAGGATGAGACTACTAACCTTTACGGTTTTTTTGTTCTCTGGTTTAGGCACGTTGTTATTTGGCTGATCGCGCGCCCTTTTTTAAAAGGATTGCCATGCATAAAATAAAGACCTCGTATAAGGGCAGAAAGTGCAAGTTGTCAGGCTGTAAGCAGATTTTAAGTATCTACAATCACGAAGAATATTGCCATATCCACCTTGGCAGGATGAGTTGCGAACACAAAATCAAAATCATAAATCAAAATGAGGCACGAAACAGTAAATAAGAACAATGCTCCGCAAGCTTCTAATCAGGCAGGCGCGAGTTTTTATGGGCTGGGTATCGCGCCTAAGATTTTAGACATCTTAGAGCGCATAAGGTTTACGGTTCCCACCCCGATTCAGCTTAAGGCAATCCCTCTTGCGATAGAAGGCAAGGATGTTATTGGCATTGCCCAGACCGGCACCGGTAAGACACACGCTTTCGGCATCCCTTTAGTACAGCGCCTTGCCCAAAGAAACGGGACAGGTTTGGTTCTGGCGCCTACGCGCGAATTAGCTATTCAGATTGACGAAGCTTTTCAGGGGATAGCCCGTGCTTTCGGCATGAAGACCGCCTGCCTTATTGGAGGAGCCCCTATGCAACCCCAGACGCAGGCCCTGCGCAAGAATCCCCGCATAGTGATTGCTACTCCCGGCCGCCTGCTGGATCATATGAGCCAATGGAATTTTTTGCCTTCTGAAGTAGTGATGCTCGTGCTTGATGAGGCAGACCGGATGCTTGATATGGGATTTGCCCCGCAGATTGAGAAAATCCTGCGTTTTTTGCCTAAAGACCGGCAAACTATGCTATTTTCCGCGACTATTCCAAAAGAGATAATGCAAATAGCCGCCACAAACATGAAGCTTCCGGTATCCGTTGAAATCGCTCCTTCCGGGACTACCGCGGAGCTGGTGACGCAGGAATTATTTATTATTAAGAAAGAGGCAAAGCGCAATTTTCTCGCCAAATTACTGGCGCAATATCACGGCTCAGTTCTTTTGTTTTCGAGGACAAAACATAATGCCCATAAGATCGCGATGTCAATACGCGATATGGGATATAGCGCGGCGGAAATACATTCCAATCGTTCCCTGCCTCAGCGCCGGCAGGCCCTTGAAGGCTTTAAATCCGGCAGGTATAGGGTGCTGGTTGCCACAGATATCGCCTCGCGCGGTATTGATGTCAACGGCATAGAGTTGGTGATTAATTATGATCTGCCTGAAGACGCGCAAAATTATGTTCATCGCATCGGCCGCACTGCCCGGGCGGGGCGCAGAGGCCATGCGATTTCTTTTGCCACTCCAGACCAGAAAAGCGATGTCCGGGATATTGAAAAACTCATTAAATCTAGTCTCCCCGTATCAAAGCATCCAGAAATTCCTTCTGAAGAATTTGCCAAATCAGGACATTTGTCATTACGCAAAGACATAAAAAGGAATCGGACCCAAAAGAGGTGGCGCAGGCGGTTTTAATTTGCGCCAGAGACGACAAACCAGAGAAAAAAATATTTAATCCATATCTATCCGTTAGGCAAGCTTTCTTAAATAAAAAAAGGGGGGGCAATGAGTGAGCAGTTTAAAGACGGTGATTTTTTACCTTCAGGGCCGGGTGAGCAGGATGTAATGGCTTTGCTTAGAAAGATACAGCAGCAGTTGGTTTTTTTGGAGAAAAAAATTGATAATCTGGCAGGCCAGCCTCAAGAGAGGCCTTTTAGGCCGAAACATTTTTCAAAATCTTTCCGCTCTTTTGGGCATCATCGCCGCCATCAGCGAGACAATGATAATTCTTCCGGAGAAAAAAGATTTGAGCGTCCCGGCAATTTTGAGAAAGATTACGGACGGCAAAAGAAAAGGTTTGGCCGCAAGCAGGAATCAGGCGATACTTTTCAGCAAGGCAGTTCTAATCAAGAGCGCCGTTTTGAGAAACGCAACGGCCGGGAAGATAGAGAAGTTGATCGAAAGAAGAAGCCGTTTTTTTACGGGCGGAAAGGCCAGAGATAAACAGCTAAACAGTTCGTTAACTTGGTGCCTGAATACGGGCGCCTAAAATGAGGAGGTAGTATGGGTTTTCAGGGTGGATATGGCGGGTATGACAGGGGGCCGCGGGAAATGCATAAAGCGGTTTGTTCGGATTGCAAGAAAGAATGTGAAGTTCCTTTTAAGCCAAAGGCGGATCGTCCGATATATTGCAAGGACTGCTACTCAAAGCGAAAAGACAGCGGCCGTTAAGAAGACTATCGCGCGGCGTCAAGCCGCGCTTTGTATGTTAAATGAGGGATGGTGAAATATTGCCATCCCTTTTTATTTTGGGTTGAAAAATGCCCAAAAGAGAGTAGAATAAAAATAATTGGAATAACAAAAGGAGGAG
>PCWA01000052.1:53895-61670 GCA_002796125.1 Candidatus Ghiorseimicrobium undicola | reverse complement strand
AAAAAGTATCTTTTGAATACATTACAAAGAATATCAATTACGAAGGCGTCAAGAAAAGAAAATCCTCTTCGCCTATAGTGAGGATTATAAAAAATGATGCCTCGGTAATATCTTCACCGCATTATCTTGTCACAATAAAAAAACAAAAGGTTGATTCTCTGGTAATAGGTAAAGAAATTTTGCAGCGCGTGATGAGGCGAGCAATAAATCTAGCCAAGAAGGACAGTGTATTAAAGAATAGATTGTCGGTAGTTGCTATTTTACTCGATAATTATGGCAAGATAGTTTCTGTCGGAATAAGAAAAGCAGCAAAGGTTCCTTTTAATGATTTTGGGCGTTTATTTGATCACGCTGAAATACGCGCGCTAAGATCTGCACGGAATAAAAGCCGTACAAATTTTAAAAACTATACACTAATAATTACCTTAGAGCCGTGTGAACATTGCGCAAAGGCAATAATAAATCACGGCATAAAAGGCGTATATATTGGTACATTAGATTATTCCGATAAGCGAGTTTTTGGAAGCGGGTTAGAAAGCTTGATATGGGCAGGGTTAGAAGTTAGATTTACGGATAGCATAAATAGGGGAAAAGCAAGAGAGCTATTATCTGGTGTTGGAGCAGACCCAATAACGGACACAGAAGCCCTCAGTTTCAAGATTGAGGAACCACCAAATATGCAGGAGCTGATTAAGCAGGTACAGTATTTTCTTAGTAAAGAGGCAGTTTTCTCTTATGCTAAGAGAGATTTTTATAAATTTGAAAGAATAGTTATAAGATTAGCAAGGATGTTAGAGAATAAGAAAAAAGATGATATTACTCAATTAGTAGTTATAAATTCTAATGCTAGTATTGCTAATTCTAATGAGAAAGAGTTTTCTGCGATTAAGCAAATTGGTTGGAGTATGCTAAATATGAATCCCGAATATGAATTGCGCGTAATAGTGGCAGGGGATAATGATAGTAATCATAAAGTAATTGCCGATATCAAGAAATCTAAATTAGTAGAACCAGATAAGATATTAATCTTAAAAGCAGCAAATAATAATTCATATTATTTATTTAATGCTGACGCAAATTCTCCAGTATTAAATAAAAAACCATTGATTTTTGCTCATCGCGGCGCGCAGGATTTTGGGGCTGGCGAAAATACTATTCAGGCAGTAAAAGATGCGCTTAGATTGAGTGTAGACGGCATGGAAGTTGACACCCAGATGCTTAAAGACGGTACGATGGTGGTTTATCGGCAGCGAAAGATTAATGAGATATTGATTTCAGAAATTGAATCTATGGAAAAGCTGCTTGAAATAGATAAGTTAATACCTACGCTGGATAATGTTCTGCGGGTAATTAACGGCAAGGCATTATTAATGACGCATTTAGTCTGGGCAGAAGGAGAAAAAGAAGAGCCTGCCGGCAGGCTTGTAGAATTAATTCATAAACATAATGCCCAAGATTGGGTGATAGTGAATTCTGTCTTTGAAGGAGATTTTAATAATGTAGATAAGTTCAGCAGAGACAGAGGATTTGGCCTGCTAAAAGAGACTGGCGAATCACCTAAGGCTGAGAGATTGGAAGAGATTATTAACAAAGCAAAAAAAATCAATGCGCTGTGGGTGGCTTTATCAGTAGAAGAGGTTTTTGATAAGCCTGCGAAGATAGATTATATTCACAAGCAGGGATTAAAGGTTGCAATTTGGGGTAGGATGATGTCTCAAGATGAGGCAAAAAAGTTACTATCTTTAGATGGCGATATCATGGGGGTATTTAATCCGTCTGTATTGTTATTCGCTTCCAGTCCGTTTGGGTTGGAAGAGGATATACCGCCTATTATTATGACAGCGTTAAATGATCGCCAAGTTAAGGAAGCGATAACCTATGCGTTAATGTCCGGTTATCAATGTGAACGGGCGGTAATTGAAGAGGTGCTTAAAATATTAGGGAATGGATTAGGAAATGTTAGTGAAAATATAGCGGAGTTAAGGCGCGAGTTATTTAGCTACAACAACGGCGCTATTGACGATTTATACAAGAAATATTGCTGTTTAGATAAGGCAAATATAGTTTTAGATTTAATAAAAGATTATCTTGCGGCGGGAGCGGTTGTTGATATCGGATGTGGCGACCTTAATTTGGCATATAAGATAGCGCGCTCTGTGCCTTTTATCAAAAAAATTATAGCTACCGATGTTATTGATTATGCGAACAAGATAGATTCTGAGCCGAAAGTAGAATTCAGATTACAAAGTTTAGGCAATAAAATTCCTGTTGATTCGGATCTCGCGGATACGGTTTTATTAAATTGGGTCTTGCACCATGTGTCTGAGGATGTTATTTCAGGGTTAACTATAGAAATAAAAAGGATTCTAAAACCCGGCATCGGGAGAATAATTATTATCGAAGATTCTTATTCTGAAAAAATGTTACCAGTTTATAAGAGTGAAGAGTTATTTGATAAATTTAATATTTTAAACGCATCTCAAAAGGAAAAATACCTATCTTTTGTTGATTATTGGGCGACTAGAGTTATGAGAAATAAGGCTGAAATGGGCAGGCCATTTAATTTTAAGTCCGGTGAAGAATGGATAGAGCTCCTAGGGGCCTACGGATTAAGAGATATTGAATTAAACTTTCTAGGATTCCCCAATGATAAAATACATAAAAATCCCCAATGCCTTTTAGTTCTGGAGAACTCCGGCTCGCCGATAACCAACGAATATATCGCCCGATTAGCAAGGCGGCTATACAAGAATTATTCCGAGGTTACTGATGAAGAGCTGGCACAGATTTTGGCAATATTTGATAAATACTTAGGTAATCTTAAGGTAAGCATCGATAGAGAAGAGATAAAAGTGGTGCTAGCCGGCCTTAAGAATGACGTGCAGAATTTAAAAATTAATAGAGGCTATAAGGCAAAGTACCAGCGGAAATTAAGAGGAGAATTAGCCGCGATAGAGCTTGATGATTATAGCGATGTCTTATTAGTTGATGCGGCGTTAAAGCATATGGGATTTAGTATGTTTTGTCCAGAAGAGATGCGTAAGATTATTGGCTGGCAAAGGGGATTATTTACTTGGGCAGCCTCTTTAAAAGAATTTGTTAATGCCTCAAAAGAAAAACTGAAAGAAAACGGTTATAAACTTTATGATGAGGCGGTATGGAGCCAATTGTTAGAGCAGCTTCGGCTTACGCTGCCGCAGGAGTCAGAGAATATTATTGAGCGCTACCGGTTACTTGTTTCTTCCAGTCCGGTCCATTCAGAAATAGAGCTTATTTTCAGGTTATATTCGCGGCTAAGTTTAGGAGAACGAAGAAATGTAGAACCACCGTTGCTTAAATTATCATTTGAAACTTATGATTTATGGGATGGCAACGTCTATGACGCTATGGCCGCTTTTATCAGGGCATCAAACGATCCTAAGGATAAAGTAATATTAGCAGGCGTGCAGGCATTTAATGCTCCCATTTGGAAAAAGGATATTGCTCATGCCTCGGGCCTCCAGGTAATAGAAGGCTTAAGAAGAACAGGCCTTTATGTAGCTACTCAGTTAAGAGACCGCACCTACCGTTATTTAAAATTATATGGATATAATAAATTTCTCATACATGTAGCTATAAGTAAGGTCGCGCAAAGATTTCATTGGAATGAAAGGAAAAGATTAGGCAAAGAAATAGCCAAAATCCAATCTTTCTATGGTGGAAAATATAAGCATATAAGAAAAATGGAGATTGATTTAAGCCGCCTCGCATCCAAAGAAGGCGCTATAGAAGGGATAGTGACGATTCCTTTGGAATTGTTAAGCGCCGAGTACCAAGCGCGTATCTCAAAGCTGCTTGATACAGCAAGAAGAGTTGATTTATCATATAAAAATTTTCTTCCGGAAGAAGGATCTGGCTCCCCGATATTAAACATTTCCGTTAAAGAACTTAATGGCAGGAGAAAATCATTATTAAATAAGCTGAATAAGATATCCGGTAGAAAAGACGGGAAGCTGGCCATGCCCACCCTTAGCAATGCCTATGATGGATATAGGATATTTGTGGATGAATTCATAAAGCTGATATTGGCAAAAAATATTCCTAAAAATAATTCTGGTGCGTTTAAAGACGCGGTTTCTTTTTCTCTCTTGCATGGAATATATAATGCTCTTATTCACGGTAACGGATTGCATAAGGAAAAACTGATTTTTATTGAATGGAATATCAGCAGCAGCCGGTTAATATTAAAAATCACCGATCAGGGAAGCGACAGGATTGATTTTGATAGCTCAAATAGAAAAGCTGTTATTTATGAAGGAGAAATAATTTCAGGCATGGGGGAGGCGTTAGGGCATATGGAATCGCTGGTAGATAATGTGGCGTTATCCGAAATAATTGACGAAAAAGGCAGAAAGAATGGCGCTGTTTTAACGCTGGTTAAAAAAATTAGGCGTTCCAATTCGCCATTACAAAGCAGCCGGGTAATATCTTCCCAAAAAGAATTATCTAAAAGCCATCTTATTAATGCCTTAATAAAATTTGATGGAAATATCTCTCGCGTCGCGCGCGAATTTAAAGTCAGCCGTACAAAAATCTCTAACTACGCGGGGGAAGAGATTCGCATGATTAAAACCCAGGTAGAATTAAAGGAAAAAATGAGAGTAATTTTAGCTTTAGAGATTTATAGCGCAAGACACGGCGGCTATCGCATGGCAGCGGAATATCTTGGCCTTAGCGAGCCCGCCTTTGGCAAAAAACTTAAAAAATTCAATCTTTCATTCGCTCAATTCCGCAGCCATACGGAAGAGGAGGCTTTAAAATCAACAGGAGGGAATATAACCAAGGCAGCGAAACTATTGGGAGTAAGCGAGAAGCCATTGGGTAAAAAGCACAGAAAATTAGCCCAAAAGCTGCGCGATGAAACACGCAAGAAAAAATTTGATATAAACATTGGAAAATTAGGCCTGGCATTATTGAAAACGAAAGGCAACAAGACCATTGCTGCCAGAAAATATTTTAATGTCAAAGAAAGAGAATTCTATAATTGGTTTAAGAAAAATCCTTCCGCGAAAACCTATATTGATGAAGTTATATTAAAAGCGCGCCATAAGAAAAAAGAAGAAATGATAATAAGAATAGCTTTGGCTTTAGCTAAAGCGGACGGAGAAAGAGAATTAGCGGCTCACTATGCTTCATTGCATGTGAGGACTGTTTACAGATGGCTTGCGCGTCATCCTCATATTGAATATGAAGCCAAAATTTTATTCGTAGGCAGGTTATTAAATCATATTTCCGAAAGTTTAAAGAATATTGGCTTAAATGATATTGTAAACCTTGAGCTTTTCTTCGGGGAGGCCGATTTAATTATAGAAAATACTAATTTCGCGATCAGTATAATAGAAAAATCGCTTTCTAACGGTAAAAATGGAAATCAGCCCTCCAATGAGCTTTTAGAAAAATGGCATAGCTATCGAAAATTGCTTAAGGCTTTAATGCTGGTATTTAATGTTGAGTTTAATGTTCAAGAGCGTACCAGGCGCATGTTAAGCATTATAAAAAGCGCCTCAATAGATAAGTCAGAAAAGGCCGGTTTTTACCCGTTGAGTACAAACCGGCCAAGGAAGCTAAAGGATGTTTCTATTTATCCTAATAGGAGTTCGTCCCCTGCAGCAAAAGTTATTGATATCGATCTTGTCAGCCAATATTTACAGCAGATTTGCCAGAAATTTTCAGAGATTAATGAAAAACTTGAGGTAAAGCGCGAACCTATTAAAACGGAAATGATTGAAAATATCATCGACGGTTATACCCTATTGGCTGATATGTTGGGAGAGAAAAGCGCCTTTGATACGCTTTATAAGACCAAAGATTTAAACTTGCGCGTACTAATCGGTAGTGATTTAAGAAAGCAGTTAGAATATAATTCGTTTATCGTAGAAACGATGAGAGTATTTGATAAAAACATTATCCCGATCCAGAAATGGTATTTTAAGAAAAGGAACGTTTTGTCTGGAGAAAGGGTTGCAGCGGGAGTGTATGTGCGGATATTAAGCCACCCGCAATTGTTTATTGAGGGCAATCATCGCACCGGAAGCATTATTGTGAATGGAATATTAAGGAGCCATGATTTAGCTCCTTTTGTGCTTACGCTTGAGAATATGGTTGATTATCTAAACCTATCATCTGAAATTAAATTTAAGAGCAAAAAGAAATATTTCGATAAATGGAAACTTATGAGTCTTGAGATAAAATTTAGCGAGTTTCTGAGAGAAAATATAGATGAAGGATATTTGAAGGTTATAAGTACCTCTAGCCCGGCTAAAAGGCCGGAGCGCAGAAGCGGCGGAGAGAGCAAATGGGCCGCCTATGACAGGTTTAAGTTTTCCCTGCAAGATATTTTATCCGGACTCTCTGCGGAGCAATTGGGCAAAGTTTTAAAAGTTTCCAGCGTAGGCGAGCTGAAGAATTTATTGCGCAGCCTAAAAGTATCCGATGTTGATAATGTGGGCGGAAAGTTTTTGCTTTCGGCTATGGTCCCATACAAAGAGATAATTGAAGATGCCCGCGAAGAAGCGGTTAAGCCTTTTAGAAAGGTTGAACTTATCTATGGAGGGCACGGCAGGCACCTATATTGTTTAAAAAACGCGCAGGGTTACATTATTAAATATCCTAATTCGTCCAGCTTTAGGCATATTGACCTTTACTGGCTTAATCCATTAAGAAATATCGCGGCGCGAATACTTGAGGGATTAGCAGCACCCACTATATTGTTTGACGCGAGGGCAGGAGAAGAAGACGCCCTTGCCTTCAGAGAAAAAGGCCGTGGCATAAGAGAAGAAGAGGTGGTTATTGTCCAGCGCGAGGTAATACCGTGGGTAGAATATTTAAAACGCCTTGCCAGGGGAGGAAATATCTTGGCGGCGCAAAACACCATAGACAGGTATAAAGCGATGATAATCAGGATGTACGAAAGAGGAGCGATAGATACCGATAAACACGGGATATTGGCAAATTACGGAATAGAAAAAGGCGGTTTACGGATATATTCGTTTGATTTCGGAGATTTGTCAGACAGCAAAGATGATGCCGCGGTATTTATTAAAGAGCTCAACACAATAAATACGATGGTTTTTGAACAGGTAAGCGCCGTAAGTAGAACGTTAAGGGATTATATTAATAAACATTATGATAGCAAGGGATTATTCGTTGACGGTGATTTTGTTGACCTCAAGGATAAAGACAATTTTGGGAGGGATTTAACAGAAGCTGATAATCATGAGCAATTTAGGCTTAAGTTTGCCATGGATAAAGAAGCGGTTAGGGACTTATTCTTATCGACTGAGTCTTGGAATAATGATGAAAGCTCAAGCCCGCTTGAATCGGGGAAAAATAATCCCATATTTATTATTCCCGCTGATTATGCGGATAAGGATTTTGCCTTAGGCTTAGGCGAATTGAATAAATTAGCCGATGAGAAGGGGTGGCCGGAAGCAATCAAAGCCGTTATGAATAATCCGGAATTAGAACACAAGATTTCACTTCTTGTTAGGGCACAGGACAGGCAGGATGATACTTCGGGCATTATTGTTGACCGAAGCTGGGCGGAGGATTTTAAGGAAGAGGCGGTCAAAAGATCCGTATCAGAAATAAAAGACAGGGATATCTTCATCTTACAGATGGAATATGAATTTTCAAATAAATTCTTGGATAATTTTGAAAAACATCTCAATAAAATATACCAATATTCAAAGAAAAAAGCAACACAAGCAGCAGGCATGTTAGCCAAGGTATTAATG
>PCWA01000052.1:34431-53885 GCA_002796125.1 Candidatus Ghiorseimicrobium undicola | reverse complement strand
TAGGCAGCTTTAAGCCCGATCTGGTTAAGGGTTGGTATCGTGTACTTAGTAAATTTTTAGGACAGATAGAGGCGCGTAACCGCCTGCACGTAATGGGCGTATTATACAGCAAAACCATAAAAGGACAAGGTGGTATTGAGCCCGAAATTATTGATATAGCGCGGGATTCTTTGGAACACGTTATTACATACCGTAACATAGAAATTAATATGCTGGGGATAGATAAAGTAGATGTTGTGCTCTATAAGAACCCTTATTCAGAACTGCATGAATTCTGGATGTATTGCCCTGAAGTTTTTGCTGAAGCCTACCCCGGCCATGCCAATAATGAACTGCGTGCGGTACAGACCCTGCTTTACCGTAAGGTTTTCTTACGTTTTATTAAAACGCTTCAGAGAAGAGGAGTGCTCAAGAGAAAGATGGTATTTTCTACCAGCGAAGTTAATACAACACTGGCGATACCGGCAGTTATCAGCGATGAATATAAGAATGACATTTTGTTTAGTAATGTATTGGTGCACCATTATAATCATACCATAGTCCCGGCGGGAATGCCGAGTTATCCTTACTATTTATTTGATGAACTCGGCATATCCAATGAGTTCAGGTTTATTGTCCATGACGGAATTATTGATTTAGTAAAGTTGACAGGCTCAGTCAGTGATTTTATTACCGGATGCTCCACATACCATACCAGGATATTCCGTGATAGTATCTACAAAGAATTTGCCCATAAAATCGCAGAAGACGACTTATTTGGTAATAGTGAAGGTTCGGATATTGAACGCTGGCAGGGAGAAGAGATAAGAAGCCTTATCACGCTTTATATGAAAAAGTTCAACCTTTCTTCGCATAACGATCTTTTTGGCGCATTAGATAAATACCCAGCACACAAACAATCTTTTATTGAAGAGCTTTTACTTGTTAAGGCCATACAGAAAGAAGCGTTCTTCAACGCATTATTTGAAGGTGCCTTTGGCAGCCTTGATATAACCAGGGAAGAACTTGAAAAAGCAGGCGTTGATTTTCTTACGATGCCCGTATTTACCTTTATACGCAGGTTTGTAGAGTATAAGTGCGGAGATTTACTGGTTGATATGCTTTACAACAGAGATTTTAGAGAAAGGATTATTAAGGCAGGGGCGATTATATTTCTCGGGGGGAGAGAGTTCAGTGAATTCCCCAATATCCAAAAAAGAAGGATAAAGGACTTGATTAAGCAGGATCCTCGTATAAGATACCATGTTTTCTGGGTTAGCGACCATAATGTGCATACCTCTTGGAAGATACAGCAAGGTACGGATTTTGGCGGTATGCTGTCCCTGGAGGGCAAAGAAGCAGGCCCGACCAGCTATTGCAATGCCCAGCAGAATGGGGCGCCTACGTTGGCTTCGCCTGATGGCGTTATTTCGGAAAGAGTGAAGCCTATAGTGAGGAATGAAAAAGGTGAAATTATTAAGGGTACTGGCTATATTGTCAAATATGGCAAAGAATGGTCTTTGGCTGGCGGAATAAAGCCTGACATGGAGGCATTAGTTCAAAAAATAGAAGAAGCAAGCCGCGATTATTATAACAAAAATGACTACGGTGTTATAGCCTATAACGCTTTAAAAATGGGCATGTCTCAAGGCGATATTGATAATCAGGCAAAAGGGTTAATCAGGGCTTGGGCTAAAGAGCTTGTAAGGAAGCGGGAAAAGAAATTAGGAAGAATTTTTGCTATCCGCAGGTTCATTAATTCATTAGGTAAAGAGCGGGAAGAAAAAATAAAAATACTTAGAAGAATCCTTTTTAACGGCGAAGCAGATATTGCCCCTTTTGTTTTCAACGGATCATCTTTTTACGCGGCAGAACACGCGGGATTAACGGCGTTTTTTGCAGGCCTGCGCGCTTTGATACAGCATTCGGATATATTTCACTTGGATTTTCAGGATTATATCAATTATATCCATGGCGTATTGAAAAATATCAAGCATAACCATTTAATCATTGATTTCCTTAAGGAGATTAGAAAATCTCCGCTGACGCTTTATGAAAAGCACATTGAATTGGTGGAATTTCTTGAGCTGCTTAATAGAAGATTTGAGGTTATTATTTCAGCCCATCCGCATGGGCGGGAGCCTCAAGAGACGGGGTCAGAGTCAGAAGATAGCGCGGGCAGCCCCATTGTTTATTCTGACTACATAGATCTGGCCGTGATTACGGCCATATTATTGTCTTTACGTCTTCTATATAAATATCTAAAAAATAAAAGGCATGGATTCATCAAGCCTTTATTTAAGCCATCAATAATAGATATTATTAATGATAATTTTAATAAAAAAGGGTTAAAGATTATTGATTTAGGCACTGGCCAGGCAAAACTTGTTGCCCGGTTATTTAGGATGCTTAAGAGAAACGGCTTTAAGCCTGATATCGTAGGCATTGATAGAGATTTGAGCATAGTAGCGCGCGCCCGGGCAAAAAAGATTAATGTAAAGTACATGGCAATGGAGAAATCCTTAAGCAGGTTTGGCGAAAAATCCCAGGACATTGTCATTTTAGATGCTCCGCAAAGCATAAGCGCTGCTCTTGATATAGCAAGTAAATTGGTAAAAAGTAATGGGCTGATAATTATAAGATTGTACAAAGACCCCGAATTAAGGGAAGTGGAAGAAGGGGAAATAATCCGCTTCTTTATAAACAAAAAGAGGCTGGAAATTATGGATTATCATCCGCGAAGATTCCCTAATAGACAGGGAAAATACCCCCCTATTATCGTAAGGCCGTTGAAGAAAGGCCATTCTGTTGCGGCATTGGAGAATCGGCATGAAACATCCTCTTCCTCGATAAAAAATAGCGGCCGCGAAAATAAGAAATGGCCCGGGCTTTATGAGCAGCTTAAAAACATCCTAAGTGATGATAAATTATTCGGCGCGCTTATTGAACAAGCGGAGGCGATGGATCAGCACAGGAGAAAAGACGAGCCGGATGCGCACATACGAAAAGGCCGGCTTTTTATTAAAGCATTAGAGGGCCTGCTTTTTTCTGCGGAAGTAAAAAGAGGCATAAAGCTTGAGGCATGGTTATCTTATCCTTTCGCGAAAGATTCATTATCCCGGAATTCAGAGATGCGTAAAGAGTATGATGTGATTAAGAATGCGCTGGATAAAGAATATCAATGGCAATATCCGGCCAGCTTTACTTCGGCTTTAACCGCGGATTATAAGGCATATAAAGAATTATTGGATAGCGCGCGGGATTGGGATGGTTTTAGAATTAATCTTGATGAAAGTCAGATTAAGGAAGCCGCAAAAAAACTTGCCGCTATTTATAAAAAATACGGCAAGTTTTTTGAAAAATACGGCAAACCCGATTTTAGCGCAGGCAAAGATAATCCGGTTTCCAGCCCCGCGGGTAATAATAATCGTAAGAGAATTTTTGAAGTTATCGGAGCGATAAAGAAAACGATGTATTTGCCGGATGTTTTCTCCCAGCGGCATCAGAATATCTATGAGCATAGGATTTCTGTTTTTGATATGCCGGATAACGGTTTAGAAGGCATAGTAATATATGACAGAATGATATTAAAGAAAACCCAGCGCCCGCGCGTTGCTTCAAGCTACGGGTATATAAACATTTATATACAAGAATACCGCATATATGTTGATAATAGTTTGCCGGATAAAAAAATAATTGAAATAATGCTTGCCGAAGAAAGGCTATGGAAAATTTTCGGGCAGGGAAACAAAGAAAAAATTCAAGCGTTGTATGATGAAATAGCGTATTTGTCAGACAGTTTTTCATCTTCTAATTCTCCGGCAGGAAATAATAAAGAAAAGGCAGGCAGTAATGGTTTTGGCGCCCAGGCCAGATTCCGCGGCTTAATGCATGAACTGCGCAACACAATAAGCGGCTCAGTAAGCCTTTTAGATATTCTTAATACTAAATTTTTACCTTACCGGAAAATACCCGCGATAAGCGACTATATACAGGCTATTGAGCCGATTATTGATATGCTTGAGCGGGATGTGGTAGAAAGGATAGCCAAGGAAATAGCCGAGGAAATTATCCGGGCACAATCCAGGAAGTTTTATTTCGCGTCAAAGAATTTGAGCGCTTTTAGCGCGAAAGAAGCCTTTAAAGATCTTCCTGAAACATTACAGCGATGGATCAAGATTGTTATTGCCAGAAATGATGAGGCGTATAGAATCATGGGCCAGCTTCAGTTTTGGGCGGGATATTCGCTTTGGCCTGTTAGCATAGAGAGCCTGGTAGATGACGTGATTACGCCTTTTGAAAAACAGAATCCGTATATCAAATTTACTAATCCGGAAATACCCGAGATATTGAAAGAGCCCGTATTTATCCACGCTGATATTTTCCGCGGCCTTTTAAGAGAGCTGTATATTAACGCCATCAAGTCAAGCAGGACTAAGAGGATAGATCGTTATTTTTCTCATGAACAAGGCTGGTTGAAAACGCGCGTTAAAGATTATGGAGCAGGTATGCCTTTGGAAGTCTTGAGGAAGATATTTACGCCTAATTTTAGTACGGCAGCAGATAAGCGAATGGGCAGAGGCATAGGATTGACCTTTTGGAGAAAAGCCGTTGCTTCTGTCGGCGGTTATATAACAGCGAAAAGCATAGAAGGCAATGGCAGTGAATTTACTTTTGCTATTCCTTTGTTCTTCGATCTATGTCAAAAGAATAATCTTTTTGATGGGCCGGTAGTATTCAGCGGCCTGATGGGTTCATTGGCCAAAGAAACAGCCGTTGCTATTTCGGCTTATTTCGGTGGCCGCCTTCCGCTTAATCTAGGTTTTAGGGCCCGGGGCAAGGTTTATTTATTATGGGAATTAATCGAAGACGGGTTTCATATTAATATGGATAAATCCAGCGAGGTAATCCGGCAGATAAAGGGTTTGGATGTTTATTTTGACGACAGGAGAGAGCCGATTAAGTTTGGAGGAAAAGACACGACAGATATTGATCCAATAAGCGGTTTGCCGGTAAGAGAGGCGATAAAATACGCAATCGATGCAAATCCGGATAAACGCAGGGAATTTTACAGCTTAATGGCCAAATATCCGCAAATCGGGGAAACGGTTGAAAAATCAATCATGCAGACAGCTCAATCAAGCTACCTTTCAGGTAAATACGGAATTGTTCCGGTATTTTCCTCTAAGCCGTTTGCCGGGGAAAATATTATTAACCTGATGTTTACGGCTAGCCCTAAGGCAAGGGCGGGGAGGAGCAACCGGACCGAGAGCGAAATTAATGAATATGATGAAATTACCGGCATGACAGGTTATGGCCGGCATTTATTCCCTAATGCTGATGTTATTGAGATATCTACGGAGGAGCTAACAGTCCGTCAGGCCTACCTAAAAACAAGAAGAATTTTAGAAAAATTTGTTTCTTCAAGCCCTAATTCTCCGCCTTTCAACCGCTCATTTTTTAATAAAGATATCTTAAAACAGCTTTTTAAAGAAAATCTCGCCTATGTCTTAAGCGACAGGTATTATCTTGGGTTAAGAAAGAGTATTTATTTATCAGATTTTATCCTGAGTTTAAATGAGTCAGGATATTACCAAAAAGATATAAATACAGAAATTTTAAACAGCGCCGGTATAAGCAAGGGATTGGAAGATTTTATAGAAAATAACCATATAATGAATACAAAAGACATGGATATGTTTATGGATTTTATCCTTTCGGAGCTTAATTTTGCATGCGGCATTATTGTATTGCAGGGGCCCGGAGCGTACAAACGCGTTTATAATCTAGAAAAATATTTAAATTTGATTGTTGATTTATTAGAAAATGTAAAATATATTTTGAAGTCCGGGGGCGGCTTAACTTTTAATGAAATATCTGTTACTCTGGATAATACTGATTTTTCCGTAACATTTGAGCCGATTATAGCTATAAAGCCAAAAAATATTCATAGATTTAAGGCAGATAGCCCGGTTATAGAAAAAAATTATTCATTACGGCAGAGGTTTAATTTTAGCGGTAGTTTACCTTCCGTGGCTGGTGGGAGCTATCGCGCCTCTGCCGTAATTTATGATTATGCTAAAGTAAGGCGGGGTAGCGGTAAACAAACGGCTAATTCGCCGATTCAGGCTAGCCGCATAACGCAGATTTCCCCAAGCTTTATCTATAAAGTTGTGGAAGAGTTTAGAGGGATACCGGCCGCGCTGCAAAAATTAGATATTTTAGCAAGGATGATAGAAGATATGGCTAGAATAGTTTTGCCGGAAGATAATACCGATGCCTTATTGAAAGATTATGCCATAGCCGGTTACGGAGACAAAGGGGCTTGGATAACAGACGATAGAAGGATACGGGACGCCTTATTCAAAGATAACGCGAGGGATTTTGTAGAGCTTATAACATGGCTGGCAGGTTTTCAATATGAAAATGAAGCTGGGAAAAATTTAAGCATTTTTATTATTTGGGAATTGTTAGGCGAGAATATTGGCAAAGAGCTCAAAACAATACTAGTTAAAAAACTGCTGAAACTCATAAAATATGAGATTAAGGCGGTTAGCCATTTTGATTATGAACCAAAAATCGGCAAAATACAGGCGCGCCTGCCTATACATGCGTATTTCAATGTACGGTTTTCGGATAAGATTAACCTGGAATTTGCCGAAGCCATTTTAACCGCTTTAGATAAAGATTATATAAATGGAATAATAAAAATAAATAGTGAAACCAAAAAACAGGAAATGCGTTATCAGTCTGCCAGCGTTGTTTTTGGGCCAATAGAAGCAAGTAATGTTTTTTCCAATGGCAGGGAAATTTTAGCAAGGCAGGCCGATGGCAGTAAATTATATCTTGACGGCAGCGAATCCAAGCTTGAGCAGTTTCTGAGCCAGGGAGATGTCGTAAGGATCCACCTTCCTTTCGTCCCTTCCATGCCCGGCAAACTAATATTTTCGCCATTTGTAAACATATTCGGATATGCCATGGAGTTTGCTAAAGATACGACAGAAAACAGCGGGGGCACGCGCGTGATTGAGGTTGCATACGCTCTTTATGAGAAAGATCTTAAAGAATGGCTTGATTGGCAGAAGGATTATTATGCCAGGCCGCTGATGCCGCAAGACGAAAGGATAAAAACATTAGGCGCGATAATCTCATATTATAAAAATGAAATGCTTGACGATGGCATGGCTTCAAAGCAGGCGGAAGAGGCGATAAGGGAGCTCGCCTACCATCCGGATGAAAATATACGCCTGCGTTTTCTGGAAGATGCCGGCTATATCAACGATTTGTCCATGAGGGAAGTCGTATACGCAATGTTGCATGATGCTTCTCAAAAAGCGCGCGATAAGGCGGAGGAAGCTTTCAGCAAATTAGTTATTAGAAGCGTTGCTTTTAACATAAAACACGCTGTAGAGGCGTTGTTGATTATGAAACTTGGCGGCAGGATAAAAAGGTGGGTGAATAAATTAAAGAAAATAAACCCCGTATTTTCAGGCATTGGTATATTAGAAGAGATATTTAATACGATAGAAAAAGATATTAAGGATATTATATATAACCTGGAAAGCGAATATAAAGATGAGAAGGTATCCAGTTTACTTTCAGAAGTTAAGTTGAGGGCGAGGATGCATAGGGATATTGCCTCCAGGATAGGGAAATTATTTACAGCAGCCAGGCGGAAATACCAGAAAGTTGAATATTTTGAAGGCACAGAGGATATTGACGCCGAGTGGGGCGCCCCGGCTGAGCTTTTAGCGGAGATGGCAAGGTATAAGGATGCGGCCGGACTTGAGGATATACGCGCGTTAGGAGTTTTATCAAGGAGGTTCCTTGCCGCCAAAAATGAAGAGGATGTGCTGAATACGCTGGATAGGATCATCAGCCGTATTATGGGAATATCCGGAGTTAATATGTACAGAGTGCGTAAAGCAGGGCATAAATTCTATATTAAGAATATCGGGCGCCTACGCATGAGAGGGGAATCGCGTTGGCAGGAATGGTCAGAATTAACCGATTATGAAAAGCTATATGCGGCCTTAAGATATATTTATTTTGATATATATAAAAGCCGCGGGCTTATCCCGCAAGATGCTTTAAGATGGGCAGATTATACAGCAAAGCGCCTTGAATATAGAATGTCAGAAGGCAGGGCAGGCATAGAATATGTTTCTCCAAGCCACCACATCACTCCTGAGAGATATAACAAAGATACCAGGTTGTATAGAAATCCGCATGATATTTTTCATATTGTGGGCGAAATAGGCGAGGATGAATTTTTTATAGGCATGTTTAATAAATGGGCTTTAGCAGAACGCTTCTTTGAAAATAAAGCCGAGGAAGAGATGGTGATTAAGCTCCTTGAGCCGTTCATTAAATTGACCGAGGTTGCCTTTAAACATCTTAGGATAAAATCAGAGCTTGAGAATAAAAGAAACAGCCTGGATAAAGAATTATTCTTCATAATAGAAAAACTTTATATTATAAAACATAATATTATTTCATTGGGCCAAGAATATAAGAATATACATAATGTAGCGCAAAAATGCGATACATATTACATGGTAATCAATGAAATTAAACAATTAGTATCATCTATAGAAAAATCATTAATTACTATAAAGGAAAATAGAAAGAAAATGCGGGAAAGAAAACAGATTCTGCGGGAAGCTGTTGACATGAATGTTGGCAGGCTGCAGAAGAAAATAGACGCGGGTGAAAAGACAGAGCTAGCAAAAGACGCGACCGTCCAAAACTTAGAAATTGCCATTATGCGGGCGCGTTCAGTAGATGAAATACTTTATAATTCAGCACAGTTGCTTGAGATGATTAACCACCGGTCATTAAAATTACGCGTTGAAACCATAAACGTCATAAAATTTGTAATCGAACGCTTTGTTTATGAAAGCTCCCTGGATGTTGAAATAGCAGAATTAGAAGAATTGTATTCTCTAGCTATGCTTGAAATTGACAATGTAAGAAAAAACGGCAGGAAGTTAATCGCCTTGAGCAATAAATGCAATGATTGTATTCAAAGAAGAAAACTTGATATAAAAGGAGATTTTATAATTCATAGGGCAAAGGCCGTCAGGCTAATTGAAGAATTTGTGAATTTAGTAAATATCGTGCGCGAAAAAGAAGCAGAAGTAAAAATTTCGCGGAGAGAATTATTATCGTTAACGATGGACGCGATATCGGACCGCAAGGAAGGGTTTATTGAAAAAGGCATAGATTTAAAAATTGAAGGCGAAATAATCTATGCTCATACCGACGCGGTATTAATTCATATAGCATTAGGTGTCTTGCTTGATAACGCCTTAAAATTTACTCCTTCCGGAGGGCAGGTTAAGGTTAAAATCGCTAAAGGCGAAGATAAATCAAAGGTGGTTATTTCGCTTTCCGATACCGGCCCGGGCATTCCTAAAACAGCCATAAGCAAAATATTCGAACCTTTTATCGGCATATATCCTTCTGGAATAGAAAGCAGCGGCCTGGGGCTTTTTGTTTTAAGAGTAATAGTGGATGATTATTTAGGCGGAGAAATAAAAGTAGAAAGCGAGCTTGGCAAAGGCACCGTATTTAAAATTGTCCTCCCGGTACGGGGCCCGCCTACGGCAGGAAATCAAGATAATTCCAAGGGCAAAAACGCCTTTTTCAGCGGCTCGCCGATGCGGGAAAAAATAGAATCCAACACACAGATTTTTATTTTACAAAATAAGAAAACGCTTTCAAATAATTTATTACGGCGGATAGTTTTAGGCGAATACATAAAATTATATGATAGGCTGTGGGTGGCGATGCGCCGCGGTATAAGTTATAAAAAATTGGCAGCCGATTCCCCGCTTTTCAGCAAAAGAGGTTTGTTTTCTCATTTTGTTGATAGGCTTCGCGATATCTATGAAGAAAGCGACAAATATGCCAAGGAAAAAGCCATTTCAAAGGCGTTAAAGATTTCCTACCGGACAGATGCCATCACTCATTTTTGGCAGAAGCAGGACGGTATGCATAAACAACTTAAAAAATACGCCAGAGATTATTTAATCGGCGCATATAAAGATATAAAAAACACGAATGAGAAGATAAGAGTTTTGTGCGCGGAAGGAGTTGTATATGTCCATGGGCTAGCCACTTTTATTACCGCCCACAGGATAGCCATACTTATGCGTGAATGGGGAATTCCCGGAGATAGATTTGAAATTTATGCCCTTGATACCGCAGGAGGCGATTTAGTTAAGGCATGGGAAGGCCATTATAGCCGCGAGTTATTTCGAAACACGGACAAGCGTTTAAGAGATAAGTATTTCGAAAAAATAGGCGGGCATTTTAAGGTTAAGAGTGAAGTCAGTAAAAGCATAATTCCTATCCACCTGCCATCATTGCTGGACTTTGACGCCGATAATCAATTCCACCTTATAACTTACCGTTTTAAGGAATATATTTTAGAGCGAAGCCTTGAAGAGGAGGCGCAAATTATAACCAATATTTTCTCAGGCAGCTTAATTAATAGTTTGGTTAGCGGGGGCTTAATTATTACTACGGCGCAGAAATGGTTTGAACAATCAGGCTTGCTCGAACGCATGGCAGAGGCGCCCGAATCTTCGGTCTATATCGAAGAAGGCCGCGAGATGATGGGAAAAGTTTATGCTTACTTTAAAATGCTGGATGAACATACTCACCAAAGCCTGGATGATAAATTCATAAATATCGACAAAGATATTAATCGCCTGGCAAATGAATATAATCTGGCGCTAAAATCAGAAGATATGATAAGCAGGGCTAATGATTTGGCTAAAGAAGTGCATTTTAAACAAACAAGAGAAAACGGCGAGCCTTATCTTTTGCATCCCTTAGTAATTATCGAACACCTTATCGCGCTTATCATCCGCCTCCCGGAAACTATGAATAAAATAATTAAAGTCTCAGGGTTAACGCTGGATGAAATATCCGCCATTACCTTACTGCATGATACGGTAGAGGGTTGCGATAGCGCAGAAGATAAAGATAAATTAAAAGTAATGATAGCCAAAAAATTCGGCGGTAATGTATTCTTGTATGTGCATATATTAACAAAAAATCTATTTACGGAAGAAAACGCATATTTCAATCATGTCTTAAGGCAGCCTGACATAATAATAATTATAAAAATACTGGACCGGATTCACAATTTAGAGACTCCGCGTCATAGCTGGTCTGTTAAAGTGGCCGAGGAATATTTAAAACAAACTTTAGATTTTATACAACATTCGGATTTACCGAAAGAAATAATTGAGTTTCTCTTCCAGCGGTTATCCGATCTGTACACTACTGAAATAGATAAAGCTTATATAAAAGGAGATATTAAGATCGTGTATCCGTGGTATGCCGTTGTTCTAGGCAAATTTATTAGGACTTATGACAGGTTGAAGAAATTAAAGCCAGGCGCGCCTTCATCATCTCCGCTTCAGAAATTATCCACAGCAGAATATGCCGAAGCAATTTATAAAATTGCCAAAAGATATTTAGACAAAGCGGAAGGTTTGGATAAAAAAGGTTCTAAGCTTGCAAAAAAATATTACAGCAAGCTAGGTTTTATAGTTAATTCATTTATTGATAATCAGGCAGTTATTTATCATAATGAGCTTGATAGCGGGATTATTTCAGCGTTTCGCACTTTAAAGCAGATAGTAGATACTCGAGAGGCTGAAAAACTCTATGCGCTTGCTAAGAGTTACCTTGATAAGGGGGACTTGGAGAAAAAAGATAAGCACAAGGTAATGGAATATTATGAAAAAGCAAGGTTTTTAGGCGAATCGTTTTTTAGAATAACTACCAAGGCCGAACGTAAAAATCTCGATAAAAAATTGCACGCGGGGTTCCATGATTTGTTAGGAGTGGCTTGCTGCAGGTTAGATAAGGGGTCAGATTCAAAGTCGCTATTATGCAAAGAAGCGGAGAAGCATTTTAGCAGGGCGATGGAGCTGGATAAGTTTAGCCCACACGCATTTTTGCATAAGGCGCAATATTTATTGAAATTCGGCAGGCATGAAGATTTAACAGCGATTTTAAATGATTTGATCGTAGTGCTTGAAGAAAGACTCAGGGCGGGAAAAGTAAATGACGGCGTTATATGGTTTAGAGCGGGTGAAATCTATGCGTTCTTGCATGGATTTGAAAGAAAAGCGGAAAGAGCTTTTGTAATCGCGCTTAAGCTTGATAAAAATAACTTTAAGTTATTAAAAGATATTAAGAAACAGGTGTATATAAAATTGCCCGGCATCTATGAGGGCGTGCTTATTTTGTATAAGAAGTATAAAAATTACAGCCCTCCTGAAATACTGGATATTTTAAATCATAAATCTTCTTCTCCTTTAAACCATATAAAGGATTCTTTTAAGGGCTTAAGGCAGAATATGCATATATTAGATAGTGTCGGGGCAGAGATGGAAAGCATTTTAATCACGATAGATTGTTTAAATGAGGCAATAGAGGAGGCGAAAAAATTACAGGTAAATATGCCCGACACTATAGATCTCTTTTTCGCTTTAAGAATTCGCCAGATACTCGGTAATATATACCAATTTTTAAGATTTGATAAGATAACAGATAAAACTGTAAAGATCAAAGCAAAAATCCTGCTTGAAGATATAGATAATCTCCTATGGGCAGGTAATCCTTTTATAATTAAGAAATTGGCCAGCCTAAGAAAGTTATTAAATGATAGAATCAATACTTTAATAGAGCAAAAGGAAAGATATGGAAAAAAACTTTGGGAATGGTTTGATAAAAACGATAAGGCTAAAAATGGCGCGGAATCAAAAAAAGAAATATATCCAAGAATTAAGAAAGCGGGAGATTTTGAAGATCCGCTAAAGCAGCCGGATTCCGAATTCGGGATTTGGCTAAAACAAAATAGCAATTTATCCCCGGATAAGCAGATTATTAAATATTATCAGGTCCGTGACAGCTTAGGCATAAGGGGGCCTCCGCCGCTTAAACAGATAAAAATAATTTTTAATAACCCCCACATAAATATCCTAACAAAGCTTATATTCGACAATAATCGTGAATTTGATGCCCTTCCAAGTTTTAAAAAATATACTTTAATAAGAGAAATAATCCTGAAAAACAAATTATCCGCTAAAGACAGGCGCCTTTTGCAGCTGATCAGTTTTACCCCTTATTATTTTGCCTGGGACAGCACGGTTCCGTATGTTCAGAGAGAAAATATTGCTCAAACATTAATGGAAAAATTTGGGTTAGAGCTCGTTATCAGCAAAAACCGCCTGGATATTAAATATATCGGCGATGGCTCATCCGAAGACTGGTTCATGCGCGTTATTCAAGAGAAAGGGCTTAAACAAGGCCTAAGCGCGCTATCAATGGATAAGGATTATTGGTTGCCCAAAACTCATAAAGAGCTGATGCGCTGGCTTAAGAAATATGATAAGGGTTTTAAAAGCCGCGGGATAGCCGGCGATTTTATGGCATACCACAGCATCAGGCAAATAGAAAAACTCCATAAATATATATTAAGGCGTAAAAAGCAGGTTTACCGCCTTGAACATAAAAACCTATCAGGGCAGAAGAGCAGCTTTGAAATTATAATTTCTGGACAGGAAGCATCTTCCGCTATTCTGAGCCAGAGAGGCCGGCATCAAGCGGCTTTATTTTATAATTCTTTGATTTCAGCGTTACCGCAGGTGCCGCAGGCATATGATAATAATAGAAGCATAAATTTAGCTCCGTTAGAGAGAATTTTTAAAAGGGTTATACTTAACCTTCCGTGGCTGGTGGTGAGTATTAGCCGCTCTCTAACGGGGAATTTTTTCAAGGTTTCTATGCCTATATTTTCTTTATCTTCTTCTACGGCCGCGTTTCCCTTAATATCCGCGTCGTCGCCTTTGGATAATCATGAATCAATACTTATTGTGGATGATGAAGAATGTATTCGTGAAACGTTTAAAATATTCCTGGAAGAGAATTTCTTTGTTGAGACGGCAGCAAGCGCCGAAGAGGCATTAGTAAAGATTAATGATAAGGCCTACGATCTGATTATAACCGATTTAACTATGCCCGGTATGGGAGGGCTTGCATTAGTAGAGCGCATAAAACAAAGTAAGCCGGGACAAAAAGTTATAGCGATGAGCGCGTATAGCCCAGATTATCTGAAAGTAAGCGCAGGGCCGGACAGCTTTTTACAAAAACCGGTTAAATTCGAGGCGCTTTTATCAAAAATAAAAGAAATACTTGAATCGTCCTCGCCTTTAGCCGAAGAGGTTATTTTTGAAATCAAGAGTTATCTTCAAAGACATGAGAAATACATCTGGGGGATTGCTAAATTTGAATTAAAAAAGTTTTATGATGACGAAATAAAGAAGGGCTTTATAGAAGAAGGCTATATCTGCTCGCATTTAAGCTATGTGCTTTCAAAAGTGTTATCAGAACAAATAAAGCTGGTTTTTGGGCAAGAAATAGATGCGTCTTTTGAGCTCGAGGCGGGATACGTCAATATTTCTGAAAGTATGGGCGAGTATGCAGAAATGGATGTTTGGCATACAGTATTTGATGAGCTGCATGTTTGGATTCGCGCTAGATATCAAGGAAATGATTTATTGCTTATAGATCCTGCCAGGGGGCAATACGACCGTAAATTTTCAGGCAAGATACTGGTAGATGAATATAACTTAGAAAAATACCAGTATTTCCCCATAGAAGAATTCGTAAGCGATAGATATTCCGAAAAGCAAATAGCCAGGATTAAAAAAGAGATTATGCAGAATTTCTTCTCTTTTCAGGTAGATATTTTATTAAATGTCCAGGCTTTAAGCCTGGAACAAAAAGATGTTTTTGAATTAATAAGAAGCGAATCTTTAAAGTATGGAGAAGGCGATAATTTCTTTACGGCAAAACTTAAAAATACTTTAGAAAAGATTATTCAAAAATTATTGCAGAAAACAGTTTATTCTTCATCCGGCTCTCCGATTTTTAACTATTCTTTAGTAAATGATGATGAGAAAAATAAATTATTAAACAGGCTGATGAGTTTATTTGATGAATTAGATAAGAAAAAATCTTACCAGAGGGCTCTTTTAGGCGACGAGCAGGGCCCTGTTTACGGGCCGTTTATCCCGGCGCCCATGGATGACCTTATCGATTTGGCAATAGAGGCCGGGATTAAAGAAGGCAGGCGGGCGTTTGATTTCGGTTTTGGCGATGCCAGAAATTTATATATCTGGGGAATTTTAGGGGCAAATGCAGAAGGTTATGAAGCCAATTTAGACGTATTTGAATATGCAAAGAATATTTACAGAGAAAGGATCGAGCCGGAATTTCCTGAATTAAGCGTATATGCGTTTCCGGGAACTTTTGGTAACGGGCTCGAAGCCGATTTTTCTAAATTTGATGTTGTTTATTATTATCTTGCCGGAAGTTTTAATGAAGAAAATAAACTTTTCTACCGCCTGGCGGATGAGCTTAGGCCGGGAGCAAAGTTTATTTTATATTGCCCGGGTTTAGTAAAAAATAGGCAGGTACCGGAGGAGCTTATCTTTTCTATGTTTAAGGCCCAAGTAAGCAGAAACGAAAAAGCGATTATTTACTCTATTGGTTCTTCTGGCTCGCCCATATCTATAGGTAAAGGGAAAAGAACTTATAAAATATCCAATTCAGCTTCGCCGTTAACGATAGAGGAGCTCAGGCATAAATACGCCGATATCTTCAAGAAAAAAGAGCATATTGGCATGGTATATAAATTAATATTTTCACTGGAATTATTTGATGGATTTATCAAAGAAGCCGAAGAACAAGGGATTGATATAAGCAACATAGATTTAGAATGGGCATTATTCTTGAGAAAAACAGCGTTCAAAGATATAACGCCGGCACTTTGCCATGCCCTAGATGATAATCTGTTTTATTTCTTAAATAATGAAGATAAGGATATCTTATACAAATTTAAGATATTTGAGCTTTTAGCAGGGCATCTATCTAGTTATGAACGCCTGCTGTTTTATTTTTCCTCTGGGGCTTTCATGCGGATAAGCGGCGATAAGTTTACAATAGGGCACGGCATTATAGGCCTTGAAGGCCAAATGACAAATAGCGAAGGGCAAAAAACATATGTTGATAGATTCTACCACGGCAATCTTAGAATTTTTCACTCCCGGTATTCTTTTGAGAAGGATAATCAGGCCAGAGTTAATTTGTCCGCGGGTGCCGGTTCACACCCCAGCTTTACGCCGGAGTTCTTAGGGCTGGGATATAGTTTATATTGTTTCATGAAGCAGGCGGGGAAAATAATTCTAGATTACCCCGAAGCTTCAGAATTACATATAGACCTGCAAGAGAATATAAATTTAATGTTTTTACCGCGGACTTTATATTTTTATCTGTTCAAAATTGGTGGATTTAGTTTTTATCCTTTTATCATAGAAAATAAATGGCTGCTAAATCATTTACTGGAATTGATAAAAAACAGAAGAGCGGACGGGTTTCAATTGATTGACATAATAAGGAAAGCGGCTATAAAAGGGCTCAGCCGTAATTTAGACAATGAGGCTTCATTATATTTAGAAGAAATCAGCAAAAATTATTCCGCTTCGCCGATAAAGAAAAAACCCGGGCCTTCCCAAAAACCAACCGTTTATTTTCCCGATTTTTCTGACATGTTGAAAAACATAAACGAGTATTATTTGGCGCGTAAGAAAAAAACAAAACTTGAAGGAAATACCGCGCGCCAAAGGCTGGTTAATTTATTTAAGGAAGCGCCCGGGTTGGAAGATGAGCTTCACGCGTTTGCTCAACCGCGCGGCGGTGACTTGGAGAATATATTAGATATATTTATTATTATGCCCAGCGGTACAAACAGGAAGGTTGGCTTAGATGATAAAATCGCATCCCAGGAGATTAGGATAGATTTGAATCTTTTTAAAGGAATAAAGTCATCCGGATCTCCGGTACGAAAAAATGGTAACCAGCTGCTGCTTGCAACAGATAGAAGATATGTCGCAGACAGCAAAAATTACGCCGATGACGATACTTTAGTTTACAGTGCTAGGACAGGTAGGTTAATTCATAGATTTAATAGGCGCGATTTGGTTTATTCCGGATTAAGCCGTCTGCCCGATGAGATAGGCGAAGTATTTGTATTGGGCGATTTAACTAATGGACGCGGATATCTTACTCGTGGCAGAGGATATCCTATAACAGCCGGAAGAAAGAACAGGGCCGTAAAGATTAATTCTTATAATATGCGTAATTCTGTAATAACAAAGATATTAGCCGATGGCGAAAGTATTCCCATAGAACCGAATCTTGCAGTTGATAATGAGGGCACAAAGGATGAGAAGGTGGATACTTCTTTTCAGAATATTAACGCCGATAAATTTAAAGAGTTTAGAAATAAGACAATTATTATCAGGACGAGCCCTAAGGGTAGAGTAGATGTAGGCACAATAGCCAGAAAATTCCCCTATAAAAATGCCTTGTTAAAATTTAAAGTAGATTCAGGAGAAGCGGTAAGTAAATTTGTCTTTATCGAAAATGAATACGGCAGGTCTATACTTGATGAATACGGCAAGAATCTTAGACTTGCCATGGATGAGAAGTCAAATAGTATTCTTTCAGAGCAGAAGAAGAAAATTAAAGATGAAATAACGGCAAGAAAAGGAGAGATGGCTAAAAATACAACAAAAAATAGAGCAATGGATGATATTTTAGCAAGAAAAGAAACAAAAAAGCAGATGAAGTATTTTAAACTTGTTGCCAAAGCAAGACAGCAAATCGCGTTGTTCCAGAAGGAAGCAGGCGCCATGGCCTTAAAAGAAGCGCTAAAGAATGAGCCATCAATAATTATTGATAATAATACGGCTGCGCCGGTATTTACTTTCAATGATTTGACCAAAAAAAGATTCTGGGTTTTGCGCAATAGCAGGATTGTCACCCGTTTAAACGCAGAGGGTAGATTGGTTATGGCTGATATTAATGTCTGCTTGCATTATCCTTATGCAAAGGTTGAGTTTAATACGCATTTAGGTAAAGTAACAAGCAAAGTTCGGTTTATCGAAGATGAAAATGGTAATCCGCTGATGCATGAAGGCAGGGTAAATGAACTGGAAAAACAAGCCCGGGCAAATAATGACAGCATAACACCGGTTACTATAGAAGAATGGAGGATGTGGAACAGTTTGCGCAAGAGCCTGGAGAAAGAATTTCTTGGTTATGTTGATTCATATTGCGTCCGGGATATGCAGCAGAAATATCTTAATAATCTTTGGCGCATAAGAGATGCTTTCCCAGAGAGAATTAAGGCAGGCGGCATAAAATCATGGATAGCCCTTTATGAATTTATAGAATCCCAGGAAGAGGCGGTAAGGGATATAAGAGATCATGCCGATAATTCTTTCGATGTTGATTATTCGACCGGCAGCAGGGGGCCTGCCACTGTTTCTTCCCCTTTGAGGTCTTGCGGCATATGGCAAAAATATATCGATAAAAAAGAGAAAAAGGCTAAATTCAAATATTCAACATTGCCTAAGGGTGCTACCGCCTCGCCGGTAATAAACAGAATCGGAACGCAAAATTCTCTATGGCTAGGGCAGACAATAGATACTGATTACTATATTACCAAGAACTTATTCGGTGTTTATGAAGTTCTGAGATTTACGGTAAATCCGCAAGATGGCGGCAATAAACAATTTTCTTTTTCTCCGGTAAAATCCGGGCCGCTGAGCATAACCAGGTTATTGGCTGATCCTTTGGCCGTTAAAGATATGCGCAGGAAAATAGCGGAAAATAACGGAGATATTATTTATTGGGTCCATCCGTTGTATGTGCCGTATCATATTGAGCTTCTGATGAATGAATTGCGCGGCGTTTATGATCCGGCAGGAAAATATAAATTTTTAAATTGCCCCAGATATAAAGCGCATTTGTTGTCGGAATATGAAAAATACAAAAAAGAATTATTAGATTATCTTAATTCTTATAAAGGGCCGTTATTTGTCGCCAGCGGATATTCTTTGATAAAAAAAGTTGATAATTTATTTATTAAAAACGGGCTATCCGGGATTTTAGTTTTTACTAAAAATGCTTATCCTGAGCCGATAGGGATGAAGAATTATAGTTTTTCCGGGAAGTATTTTTTAACGAGCTGGGCTAAATTGGATTATGCTCTTCGTTATTTAGGCGTAAAAAGAATATTTATTATCGGAGAAAGATATGAGGGGTGGGGAGGATGCGTTGTTCTGGCGCAATCCGGCTTTAAGCGGATCCCTGCCCATATCATGGAGAGCCTGAGCTTTTCCGTGCTAAAAACAGCGCGCATAGAAGACTGGTATGAGCTTAATTTAAAGGAAAAGAAGTCTTCGCCGGAAGAGGTTGCTTCTTCATCGATAAAAGATACTTCCGCGTCTCCTTCTCTCTCCCCTGATGGCGTTTTCTATCTTGGCGGTTGGTTAAAAATAGATTTATTTTCTAAAAACTGGAAAGATTCTTCAAAAGAA
>PCWA01000052.1:0-34392 GCA_002796125.1 Candidatus Ghiorseimicrobium undicola | reverse complement strand
AAAGCAGCGGAAGTTTTCAAGAAGAGCAGATGAGTTACTTAAAACTAAACATTCCGCATCGCCGATTCGGGATAAACTATTTGACCTGGTTTCATATGAAGCAGGGCAGAATGTCGAACCCGTAAAATCTCTTGCTGGTTCATGCATGATGAATGCTCTTTTGGCATGGATACTTCTTCACAGGCCGGATTTAGAAGTAGATTTAGTTCAAAAAAAGATGAATTCCGGCATACATTACTATCTTTTAGTCACATTGCCTAGAAGTAAAATCAAATTTATTGTTGATATATTCTCGCCGGTTTATGTCGCGGATTACATTATGAGCGGGCATATTAAAGTATTGGTATTATCCATTGACGAAGCAGCAAGGTTAAGCAAGTGGTATCAGGATTACGAAAAATGTAGTGAAGAGGAATTAGAATTTGTCAGCGCATTAATTAAAAAAGACCTTCTCTCGGTAGAAAAAATCAATATATCAGATAACCAAATGCTGGATGATGCAAGTTTTGTTTCCTCGCCGGTTGAACCGAAAATAGCTCAAGTTAGAAAAGCAGTTATGGATCTTGTTGAAGAAGTTATCAAAAAAGAAGAGCTGCAAGGCATTTATAGAGTATGCCTATTGGGTAGTTACGCCAAGGATCAACCAAGTTTTGATTCCGTCAAGGGGCGTATTACGCCTGATGAAGAGTCAGATGTTGATATGCAATTTTATGGCAGGAATAAAGCATTAGAGAAAATAGCCTCAATCTGGAATAAAGAATGGGCAGGGTGGAAGAAAAGACCCGCCAGCCTTATAAACTTAAATTTCGAGCTTCGCCTTGAGATAGTTGAAGATGAGAATACTGAAATAACTTCAGCTTTGCACGGACCTATAATTTTAATTTGGCGTAAAAAATCCTCCGCTTCGCCGGTGGATAGCTATATAAGGAAAACAAAAAATATCATAATTGATTCTATATTTTCAGGGCAATTATTGGATCAGAAAACGAATAACGGAATACCGGCTTTTGTGCGGCTTCTCGCTAGAGAAGACATGTCCGCGTTGCCGGATAGTTTGTCATTGTTCAAAGAGCGCATTTATTTAAAAAATCCGGATTATATCAATTTGGTTGTTGAGTCGGCATGTAGAGGGATTGAAGGCGTGGCGACCTATAGAATAGCAGCTTTATCTTGGCTTATGGAGGAGTGGTTCCCGAAAGCCCCCATCTTAGATAATAAAATCATTGAATGCCTTTTTATCATGACTCGCCATGATGAAAAAATACGTATACATAACGGCAAGGAAATCCCGCGTTTTAAAGGGGCCGGTTCGTTATTGATGGCAGCCATAACGGAGCCGATTCTATTTTTTAGTTCAGATACCGCGGCTTCGGATATTAGATTAGTTTTAGAGTCAAATTTACCGAGAAAGGGCAGGTATGGGGACCCGGATCGGTTCTATCTTAGGATTGGAATGGATCCAATGAATACTCATTGTCCTTGGCTGAAGAAGTTTTCTTTTCTGCGAATGTTCTATGCAACATATTTTACTTGGAATCAAGGAAAAATGAAAAAATATATTGAAGAAGTTAAAGAGAAGTATTCTTTTACTTCAACGAAACGGACAGAAGAAGAATCGCTCGTGTTGCGGGACAAGGCGAGAAAAATTTCCGTGTCCTCTCCGGCCCGCCAAATTCAGGAGAGTTTGGCCTGGCTTAGCCAATGGCTTCAGCCGAGGCGAGCGAGGTCTCGCTCAAATCTCCGATTTGGGCGGATAGTTTTAAGCTTCAGGCTTCAAGTTTCAAGCCGCAAGTTTGGAAGTATGCAGCCTGCAGCCTGTAGCCTGGAGCCTAAATCCTCCGCCTCGCCGATCATAAAAAAATCTCCGTCAGACGAACTTTACTATGAAGGATTAAAACATGATATGGAGTGGCTAAATAGGAATGTTGATGTAGGTGGTAAAGTAATCGACTTAGGCGCGGGAAGCGGCGAATTCTTGAGGCATTTGTTAAGAAGCGGTAATATAAAAAAAGCCGTGTGGCTGGATAAAGATTTTAGGTATTTTGTCAAGGCGCAAAAAATATTAAATGATTCGCGCCTATCCTTTACGCCTCGCCGTATTGAGGCCGCGCCGTTATTCTATAAGAATGAGTTTAATCTTGCAATTAAGCGCGGCGTGGTTCATCACTTAGCCGATCCCCTGCTGGGATTTATATGCGCCAGCAAAATTTTAAATAAAAACGGGCGCTTAATAATAATGGATGATTTAGCAAGCGAAAGTCAAGTAGTTAATGATTTTATATTGGGTTTTAATAAACAGAGGAGCCATGATGATATGGCTTATTATACGCGGCCACAATTTGAAGAAATGCTGTTAAAGGCAGGCTTTGAAATTGAAAAAATCGGCACGCACGCATATGATTTAAATATTACAGAACTTTTAGGTGAATGCCGTTTTAAAAATAGAGTAGAAGAATATTTGCATAAGGCAAATAGCGAAATTAAAGAAGCGGTTAAATTCAGAGAGAAGGAGGATAGTATTATTATAACTTTAACGGATATTATGATTATAGCCAAGAAGAAAGCATCTTCTCCGCTAACAAATATCCCCGATTGCATTAATGAGCTGATTATTAAGTTCCGGCTGGCAGGCTTATCCAATAAAGAAAGAATAAAAGAGATAGATTATTATATGGATAAGTATATACGCGATGCCAGCGTTGATGAATTAACTCCGGAAATAAGAAATAAGGCCGGCGTTATCGCGGGCTTTTTTGAAAAACATCAAATATTTGATAAAAGAAAACAGGGCTTAATAGCGGCTGGAGCGCAGGCGGTGTTTATCGAAGAGCCGAGGAAGAAAATAAAGCCCTACGCGCGGCCACGAAAAACAAATACAGCGAGAAATCTATCGATAAAGAGTGAAAGCGAATATTATCCATTGTTATATAGCGATCAAAAAGAACTGATAGAAAAGCTGTTAACGGGGAAAGGTGTTTCATTATTAATCGCTTCCGAAGATTTGATGCTTGTGCCGGTTTTAAGCGGATTATGGAAAGAAGCTGCAGGTAGAGGACTAAAAAGAAAAGTTTTAGAGATAGAAGAGATAATTAAATCCATCATAAGGAATGCCTATAAGACTAAAAATGAAATAGGTAAGATTACCAACAGATATTGGCTTGGCGAAATTGATGAAATAATACTTGGGTATATTGAAGAATTCAAAGACCGCGAAGAAATAATTATTCGCGATGAGGCGATAGCCAGCGGCATTACTACCGAAGCGTTAATAGAAAAAATAATCGCGCGTTATGGAGCAAAATTTTTCAGAAAAAAAATAAAACTGATAGCCTCCGATATTACCATATATTTTTATATTGTAAAAGATATAGAAGGCAACATCGCTGTTTATGATGCCTTTGGCAGAATTCTCCAGATAAGGCCTAATCCCATGCATATTTTGGGGATAAATGTTATCAGGGGCAATGGAGCGATATTCCCGCAGCTTGAGGATATGCCTCAGAAAATAGAAACTATTTTCCGCAGGGCATTTGATGCCGCAGGCGGATACGGCAGCATTATTGAAAACGAACACATAAGTACGCGGCGCGCCATAGTACCTGGTTTATCTGAATTAATAAATTCATACCCGAAAAATATAATACTCGCGCAGGAAGACGCGTTTAAAACTATTCCGCAAAAAGCCAATATAATAAGATGTTTTAATTTGTTGATTCCCAATGAATACTTTAAAAATATCGGGCAAAATATACATATTCTGCTAGGTAATCTGGCTGAAGGCGGATATTTATTAGTTGGTTATGTTGATCCGTATAAATCGTATATGGCCTATAAAAAATCAGGCAATAAGTATAAAATCAAATTTTCCAAAGGCAATTACGATGATTTTCTTAAAGAGAGAGGAGGGTAAGATGGTTTTAAAACTTGAAAAAGAAAAGAACAGGTTATTTGAAAGAATACCTTGTAATTGTGATGTAGAAGTTTATAATCCGGTGATGTATCTTAAGGTCAGCGCGCGCGCGTTTAATTTTTCCGCGGAGGGGCTGGGGATATTATCCGACAGGGCTTTTGCCTTAAATGATGAGCTGGAAGTTAAGATTAGGCTTTCAGATAAGCAAAGCCATGTTTCTCAGAAGGCGAAAGTAGTTTGGGTAAAACAGGAGATACCGGGGTTATGGCGCATGGGGTTGAAACTCCTTAATTTGAAACTCCTGAATTTCGCGCCTCTCATGGAGGAAAAAGGATAAAAAAACTTGTTTGCAAAGCTAAAAAGCAGTATAATATTATTGTAAAAATAAAAAAATTTAAATATTAAAGATTTTAATATCCTGCATAAAATACACCTTGCGCTTATAAGGCAGCCGGCGCTTAATTGTATTACGCCGCTGTTGCCTAACCGGCAAATTGCGCAAGTGTTCATTAACCATGAAGGAGAAAGGGGAAAAATGGAAGAAAATATTCCCTTGGAATCGTCAAATGAAGACAGGCGCATATTTCAACGTAGGAACTTTAGCTCGCTTTTAAAATTCAGGCTAGGTAAAGACGGCAAAGATTGTGAAGGAGTAACAAAAGATATTTCAGCAGGCGGATTGTCTTTTATTACTAAGCAAAGAATAAAACTTCGTGATTCCATGGAATTATGGATAACTGTTCCAGACGGTAAAGATCCGATTTATAAGACAGCGCAATTGGCCTGGGCGAGAGAAAATCTGGCTGATACTTATGAAGCAGGCGCGAAATTCGATTCCGTGGGGCTATTGGAACTATCCCGGGTTTTTAAAACTCTAGGCAGGTGAATTAGATAAACAAGCCTTTGTAAATAAACCAAGAAGCATCCCGCCGGTGTAATTAAATTTAAATACTTGACCTTTATAGGCGCTCATGTTACATTAGTGCTTTATAATTTCAATGAAAAATAATCCCCACTTAATAAAAAACTTTTATTATGAGAAATAAATACGGACATTTTTCCAAAGATGGCCTGGAATTCATAATTACAAATCCCGTTTTGCCTACCCCGTGGATTAATTATCTTACCAACGAAAAATATTGCGCGATAATATCTCATACCGCAGGCGGTTATAGTTTTTACCGTGATTGCCGTACCGACAGAATTTTGCGCTGGGCGCCTGATTATAAGAATTTTGACAGGCCGGGGCGGTATATATATGCCAAGGAAATTAAGAGTCAAAGAGCCAGAGAGTCAAAGAGTCAAAAAATTTGGTCGCTGACTTATCAGCCATTGCGGGTTAAGCCGGATTTTTTTGAGGCGCGCCATGGCTTGGGATATACGGTTATCACCACTAAACACAGCGGTGTTAAGTCTGAAATTACTTATTTTGTCCCGTCTGATGATGAGTGTGAAATTTGGCTTGTTTCACTGACTAATGAATCTAATAAAGAGAAGAATCTTGAGCTTTATCCTTACATAGAATGGCTTGTGGGAGATTATCAGGAGGAATTAAGATACCGAAATATCATGAATCTCTACAATCGCATGTGGTATGACAAGGCGCATAAGCTTATTTTTGGCTGGAAAACCGCGTTTTGGCAGGGGATGAATATAAAAGAGTTTAAAAATTACGCTTTTTTTGCCTCAAGCCTGGATGTGAAGGGTTTTGCTACGCGGAAAGGAGATTTTCTGGGCCGCTATAATACGGAAGAGAGGCCTGAAGCAATACTGGAAGCTAAATTCAAAAATAGCGTTCTTTGTTCAGGAGAAGACGGCATTGCCTGTTTTAAGCATGCCTTTAAGATAGCCCCGAAAGAAAGCAAAGAATTTGTGATTATATTAGGTGAGTGCGAAGGCCAGAATAACGCTGTTAAACTTGCAGAAAAATACAGGGATCTATCGCGCGCCAAATACGCCCTCGCAGAAACTAAGAATATTTGGAAGAAGCGCATAGTAGATAATATAGTTGTCAAGACCCCGGATAAAGATTTTGATAATATGGTAAACATCTGGGTTAAATACCAGATTTATATATGCAATTTCTGGTCGCGTTCCCCGTCTTATTATCATGAGGGCTCAGGCGGCAGGGGGTATCGCGATTCAGCCCAAGATTCCGAAGCCATAGTTTCGATAAACCACGGCTTAACAAGAAAAAAGATTTTACAAATAGCTTCTCTTATCCGCCGTGACGGCACCTCTGCTCCCGGCTGGTCCGATACAACAGGCCCGGCAGGGCATAGGCCGAATAAAGATCACCAGATATGGCTTACAGCAACAGTCTGTTCATATATTCAGGAAACGGGAGATAAGGATATTCTTTTTGAGTATGTGCCTTATCTTAAGGACAAATGGTTAAACGGATGGGATACGGATGTTAATTTTAAAGGCGGGCCAACTATCGATGGAGAGGGGACTTTATTTGAGCATTTGGAAAAGAACCTTAATTATTGTTTTAATGATGTGGGCGAAAGAGGCCTTCCCAAGATAGGGCATGCCGATTGGAACGATGCGATAGATGCCGCCGGAAAGAAACATAAAGGCGAAAGTGTTTGGCTTGCCCAGGGATTGGTGCGTTCTTTAAAATTTTTCGCGGAATTGGCAAGTTTTGTAGGGAAAAATGAAAAAGCGCATGAATTTTTAAATAAGGCCAAGACAATGGCTGAGCGGATAAACGAAATATGCTGGGATGGCCAATGGTATACGCGGGGTTTTACAGATGAGGGCATCGCTTACGGTACTAAAAATTACGAAGCCGGCAAAATATTTTTAAATACCCAATCATGGGCTATACTTAGTGAAGTGGCAGAGGGTAGGCGCCTGAGCAATATACTTAAATCTGTAGATAAATATTTGGATGGGCCGCATGGGCTTGCCTTATTTTATCCGGCATATCGGAAGTTTCATCCGGAGCTGGGAAGGATAAGCATGTTTTCCGAAGGCACGAAGGAAAATGCCGCCATATTTGCTCACGCGGCGCATTTTATGGTTGTTGCCTATTGCATGAGCGGCCGGGGGACTTGCGCTTATGAATCTATGCTGAAAATTATGCCGAATAAACAGAAGGATTATGACTGTTATAAGGCAGAGCCTTATGTTTACGCGGAATATTTGGTGGGCCCGGAGAGTCCTTATCGTTATGGAGAGGGGCAGTTTACCTGGATAACCGGGACTAGCGGCTGGGCATTTATGGCGGCCACTGAATGGCTTCTTGGCGTGCGGCGCGATTTTGAAGGCCTGCGCATAGACCCCTGCATACCGAAAAGCTGGAAGAGTTGTTCTCTCAGGCGTCCGTTTCGCGGAGCGATTTATGATATAGAAATAGATAATAAAGCAGGAGTTGAAAAAGGCGTTAAAGAACTGTATGTAGACGGCGAGATAGTTTACGGTAATTTAATTAAGCCGCATTCCGACGGCAAAGTGCATAAGGTGAAAGTTACAATGGGAGGAAAACAGTAAATGCAGAATGTAAAATCTAAAATGCATAATTTTAATGTAAAATTTAAAAATTTTATATTTTTATTTCTTATTCTTAATTTTACATTTTTAATTTTTAATTTAACCGGTTGCGGAGGCGGCGCAGGGCAAGGGGATAGAATCCAGCCAGCGGTTACGATAAATGCCTGGCACTGGATGACCGATAGAGATGACGCCTTTGCCGAGCTTGCCGCGCGCTATGAGAAAAAGACAGGGGTAAAAGTTAAATTTGAATTATACGCGCCGAGCGATTCTTATACTCAGAAAGTAAGGGCGGCGGCGCAGGCAGGAACGCTTCCGGATATATTCGGGTTGCTTGGCGAGAAAAGGGATTTTGCATCGTTTGTTATCGCAGGGCACGTGGCAAATCTGGATAGCGAAATGTTAAGGGATAATGCCGCCTGGAAGAATAAATTTTTTTCGCGCGCCATAGCAGTTAATGAATTTCTGCCGGATAATGAATTTAAGGTAGAGCCGGGGGTTTACGGAGTGCCGCTCGATGTCATGAATATACAGATGCTTTATAACAAAAAGCTGCTTAAAGACGCAGGCATTAAAAGGCCGCCGAAAACATGGGATGAATTTTTGGCCATGGGGGAGAAATTTAAAGAATCCGGTGTCCAGGGCTTAGTTTCAGGGTGGGGAGAGATGTGGATGATCGACTGTTTTGCCTCTAATTATGCTTTTAATATTATGGGCGAAGAAAAGGTGATGAAAACGATTAAAGGCGAAATTCCCTATACCGATCCAGAATGGATAGCAGTCTTTAATTTATTTAAAGAGATGGCGGATAATAATATTTTATATAACGGCATAGTTACTATGGTTAATAAGACCGCCGAACAGCTGTTTGCGAACGAACGGGCAGCTTTTGCTTTTAACGGTTCCTGGTGCGTCAATGTCTATGCCGGGATGAATCCCGATTTGGATTACGGGGTGATGTTCCCGCCTGCAAAAGGAGATTTTCTCATGAAAGCCTGGGGAGGCGCGGGTTCGTCTTTTCTGGTAAACGGGCGCTCTTTATTTAAGCAGGAAACAATAGATTTTTTAAGGTGGTTAAGCGATGATGAACAACAGGCTTATCTGGCCGAGGTGACAAAAAACCTTCCGGCAAATAAAGACTGCATTACGAAGTTAACGCCCGTTTTGGCAAGTTTTGCCAAAGCCATGGAGGATACGACTCATCCTAACATTTGGCCGGTACATGAATTTCCGCTTGTTATAGAGGCATTCGATAAAGGGATACAGGCGATTATAATAGGAGAAAAATCTCCCGCGGAAATTGCCGTTGAAGTGCAAAAGGTCAAAGAAAAAGAATTAAACAAGAGGCGCCAATATTAAACAATGAACGGTAAATTAAAATCCACACTGATAAATTATCTGTTTGTCCTGCCGGCAGTTCTGATATTCGCGATTTTCTATATATATCCTTTTTTGAAAGTATTTCAGCTGTCTATGGTTGAATGGGACGGCATACTTCCCACGATGCAGTTTATCGGCCTGGATAATTTCAAAGAAATTATGCAGGATAAGATTTGGTGGGATTCAATGTGGCATGCCGGGTATATTACCTTGATCGCCCTTACTTTTCAAAATGGTTTGGCGTTGCTCCTGGCCCTTGTCTGCGACAGAGAAATAAAAGGAAGGAATTTTTTTCGCGTGTTATTTTTTGTTCCGCCGATTTTATCGGAAGTAGTCGTGGGGTTGGTGTGGCAGTGGATACTTGATGGTAATTACGGGATCCTGAATAACCTGCTTAGTTCCATAGGCCTTCATTCCCTTGTGCATAATTGGTTAAGCGATCCTAAAACAGCGCTTACCTGTATAGCGATAGTGCACAGCTGGAAAGGTTTTGGCTGGGGTTTTATCATAATGCTTGCCGGCCTTCAGACAATCCCCCGCCAGCTCTATGAAGCGGCAAGAGTAGACGGGGCGGGGAGTTGGCAGATGTTTTCCAAAGTAACCCTTCCTTTAATGATACCGGTGTTTTCCATGGTTGTGATACTTACGATTTTGGGTTCTATGCAGGTATTTGTTCTGATTATCGCCATGGTGGGGCAGGGTTTGGTTTATCATACGACTGTTCCTGTATTAAGGATCCTGGGCGCCATGACCGGCTCTTCGCGTTTTGGCTATGCCTGCGCGCAGGGAATAATTTTCGGGCTTATATTGATTATTATTTCTTTTACGCAAAAGAAATTTTCCGAAAAAATAAAACAGGCATAATTTTTAAAAATTATGGATATTAACCTAAAACATATCATAATCCGAAGAACAAAACTTTCGTTTATTTATGTTCTTTTAAGTATAGTCGCGCTTACTTGTGTTTTTCCTTTATTGTGGATGCTTGGCTCAAGCCTAAAGACACAAAGCACTGTATTTTCTGACCCGAGCCTAATACCGGCCAGTCCCGAATGGAATAACTATTATCTTGCCTGGACCAAGGGTGAATTCGGAGTTTATTTCTTAAACAGCGTTTTTTATACAACCGCTGTTGTTTTTGGCATTATCATTATTTCATCTCTGGCGGCTTACGGCTTTTCCCGCCTTAAATTTCCCGGCAGTAATATATTATTCCACATGTTCCTGGCAGCCATGATGATACCTTTGCCGGGAAGTTTTGTCCCGCTGTATGTTTTGGTTAATAACATAAGAAAGGTACTGCTTGAATTTCTAACGGCGATCAGCCCTTTTTTAATAAAAATTTTTCCGGCTCATTTTGTGCAGCAGTCGATAGCCTTTATACAGCATCAGGCATTCCCCAGGACTGCCTATGTATTTTGCATGATTAATGTGGGGTTATCGCTAAGTATTTATATACTCAAAACATTTTTTGATAAGATGCCCGGCGCATTGGAAGATGCCGCCCGCATCGACGGCTGCAATAAGTTAGGCATATGGCGCCATGTCGCTTTGCCTCTGGCGCGCCCTGCCTTGGCTGTAATTACGATATTTAACGCGCTTAATGTATGGAATGAATATATACTGGCACAGCTTATACTCTCATCCAAGGAAACCATGCCTCTGCAGCGCGGGCTTATCGTGTTTCAGGGCATGCATGTTACTGACTATCCTTTGCTTATGGCCGGCATGACCATGACGGCAATACCGATAATCATAATTTATCTTATCTTCCAGAAGCATATCATAAAAGGCATAACAGCAGGTGCGGTAGTAGGATAAAGAAATGCAAAATGTAAAATTTAAAATGCAGAATTATAATTTAAAATCAAGATATCAAAGCTTAAACCATTTATTTTATCGCTGGTTGTTGGTTGTCGGCTTTTTATCTGCCATCTGCCATCTGCCATCTGCCATCTGTTATGCCCAGGGGTTGTCTTCCAAGCAATTAGTCATTAAGGCAAGGGAGGCGCAGGCAAAAAAAGACTATGATGCCGTATTTAAATATACAGCAGAATGCATAAACAGTTTTAAAGATCAAGCGAAAAAGCAGCATGCGGAGCTGAGCAGCCAGGCGCAGCAATCAGGCAAAGAAGAAAAATATCAAATCCTTAATGATGTGGCAACCAGTTATTTTATACAGGGTGAAGTTTATTTCGAGCAGGAGAAGTTTGAAGAGGCAAAAAAAACATTCAATATCATTATCGCGGAATATCCTTATAGCCATGCCTGGGATCCCAGGGGTTGGTTTTATTCTTTGGCCGAGAAAAGCCGGGATTCAGTAAAGAAGATTAACCAGCACGGCAAAAAGCCGGAAGATAAAGATACACCTGAGCCCTTTGTGCTAAAGCCGGCTACAAAACTAACATTACATGATTTTGGAAAAGAAGAAATAGTTGATTATGAAAAATACGGCAGGTTTATAAAGAGGGGTACAAAAGATTACAAGTATGTAATAGATGACCAGGAGGGTTTATCCGCCGCGACAGGTGAAGGGATATACCCTAATACCACAAGCGTGCGCTGGAATCCGAGATTTAGCATAGTCAAGAAAGAGGGAAGGCTGGCGGATTCACACTGGGATTTAGTACACAGCCCGGATATAGAAGCCGCGTTTTTCAGATGGGCTTTTGCTCCTGAGCCGGTACCGGTTAAGCTTTTTTATACCGCCCTTATTTTGGAAAAGGCCGGATATATTAAACACGCGATAAAAGCATATTACGCGATTTTAGTGCATTTTCCGGATGCCTACGGCTGGACATATTGGCATACGCCGTGGTATGTAGGGCAGGCGGCGCTTTACAAAATAAAATATTTGACAGAAAAATATCCCCGGCTGGGCATAAAACTTGAAGATGTTAAGATGAGGGTAGTCAATGGTTTTGATGCCGATATAAAAAATGATATTGTTATAGCCGATCCGGGGAAATTGCGCAAGGTTGTTCCCTGGATAGAGAATTTGAGCAAAATAAAGGAAAGGTTTTTAAAACGCCGCGAGCTTAAAAAGATAGATACCATAATCGGGGAAGGTGATATCAAGCTTGTTAAATTTGTCAATAATCAATGGCAGTTACGCGTAAACAATAAACCATACATTATTAAAGGTATAACATATTCACCGGTGAAAACAGGCCAAAGCCCGGATAATCAGACATTAACCAGCTGGATGGAATATGATTTTAACGGTAATGGAAAGATAGACGGCCCATATGACGCTTTTGTAGATAAAAATTCTAATAATCAACAGGATAAAAACGAGCCTGCTACAGGTGATTTTGCTTTAATGAATGAGATGGGCGTAAATACAATAAGGGTTTATCATCAGCCGTTCGGCATTAATAAAGAATTATTGCGCGATTTATACGCGAATTACGGGATTCGGGTTATTATGGGTGATTTTTTGGGTAAATACGCTTTAGGTTCGGGTGCCATCTGGTATGAAGGCACGGATTATGCGAACCCGGAGCATAAAAAGAATATGCTTGAATCGGTAAAGAACATGGTAAAAGAATTTAAAGATGAGCCGTATATATTAATCTGGCTGCTGGGCAATGAGAATGTATACGGCGTAGCATGCAATGCCGATAAGGACCCGGAAAGTTTCTTTAAGTTTGTTAACGAAGTAGCTATCGAAATAAAGAAAATAGACAAGAACCACCCCGTAGCCATTGCCAGCGGAGACACGCTGTATTTGGATTTATTCGCTAAATTTTGTCCTGATGTTGATATCTTTGCCGCAAATTCCTATCGCGGTAATTACGGTTTTGTAGACTTTTGGCAGGCGGTATATGATGAAACAAAAAAACCGGCTTTCATAACAGAGTATGGTTGTGCCGCTTATCTGACGGGGCGGCCCTTAGAGGACGGGGAAGAGGCACAGGCTGATTATCATAGAGGCGCTTGGGGTGATATTATGAATAATTCAGCTGGTTTTACGGGGTATGGCAATTCGCTGGGCGGGGTAGTATTTGAATGGCTTGATGAATGGTGGAAAGCCTATGAGCCGTCTTTGCATGATGCCAGGCGCCTGTGGGCAGGGCCTTTTCCTGACGGATTTATGTATGAAGAATGGCTTGGGATAGCCGGGCAGGGCGATGGTAAAATGAGCCCGTATCTTCGCCATTTAAGAAAAGGGTATTATTTGTATAAAGAAATGTGGAGAAAAAAATAGCGTATAGCCCGTCCTGCAGGGACGAGGTCTCGCCAAAGGCGGACGCATAGCATATAGCGCGTAGTAAAACCGTACGCCGAATTGCTTGCGTTTTACGCCAGAATCGGAGGTAGCTATGAAAAGAATTGGAGTCTTAGCGGTAATCATTACGGTTTTTGTAATGATGTCTGCGCTATGCGTTTTTGCGCAGGAAGCAAAAGTATTTAATGTGTATGCGGATAAAATGTCACCGGACAACCATTACATTCCTTCAGGGTGGATGGGCGATTACGGCGATATCAAAATGACTGATGAATCAATGGATAATCCTCACTCAGGATCAACCAGTATTAAATTTATCTATTCTGCCAAAAAAGCAGGTGGACAGGGTTGGGCAGGAGTCTATTGGCAGAATCCGGCTAATAATTGGGGTTCAAAAGACGGAGGTTTTGATTTATCCGGCATGACAAAGTTAAGTTTTTGGGCAAGAGGAGCAAAAGGCGGCGAGATTATCGATAAAGTTATTGTTGGGGGGATAAAAGGAGTATATCCTGATTCGGATGAGATAGAAATAGGCCCTATAGAATTAACCACGCAATGGCAGGAATTTACTGTTAATTTAGCCGGTAAGAATCTGAGTTATATTTCCGGAGGGTTTGGCTGGGTGATAAACGCGGATAGAAATCCCGAAGGCGCCGAGTTTTATATTGACGATATAAAATATGTTGCTGACCCGGAAGTTAAGCCGCAGATGAAAGGCCCGGAAGAACTGCCTTTTTATATATACCTTGATAAAGGTTCAATAAATAACCACTACATACCATCGGGATGGATGGGTGATTACGGAGATATTAAAATTGATGCCGGCTCAAAAGACGATCCTTATATGGGTAATAGCTGTATTAAGATTGTTTATTCCGGAGTTGGTTCTCAGGGGGCGCGTTGGGCGGGAGTCTATTGGCAGAATCCACCGAACAACTGGGGAGAAAAAGACGGAGGTTTTGATCTTTCCAATGCGACTAAAATAACTTTTTGGGCCAGGGGTGAGAATGGCGGTGAGCGCCTAGAGGAATTTAAGGCAGGAGGCCTGTTTGGAGAATATTCCGATTCCGATGTGGCAGGGATAGGGCCGGTCTTGCTTACCAAGGAATGGAAGCAATACACGATAGATCTAACCGGCAAGGATTTTTCTTATATAATCGGCGGTTTTTGCTGGGCAACTAACGTAGACGTAAATCCGGAAGGCGCGACATTCTATCTGGACGAGATAAGATACGAGTAAAGCTCGCATATCATTTATAGGTTACGTAGCTTGAATCGTAATTTGTTTTTCGTTTATCGTTTTTTACGGTTTACGATTACCGACAGGCGTTTCCAGCTACGTAACCCTAAAACGTTTTAGGCATAAAATGATCTTGAAAAAGAGAAAATTATTTTTCATCATTATGGCCACACTTTTTGTTTGCGGTGTGGCTATATTTATTTTTCTAAAGCCGGAAATTTTAAAATACAGGCCTAAAAAAGTAACCGTGGCTGTTTTAAAAGACGGCCGCTATCAACTTTTAGTAGGCGGGGCGCCTTATTTTATTAAAGGCGTATGTTATAATCCGGCACCTATAGGAGCCAGCTACGATTATGATTTGGGTAAAGACGCAAATAAACCGTGGTTTATAGATGCCAAACTTATGCGGGATATGGGTATCAATACCATAAGGCTTTATAAGCAAAGCGAAGATCCGGCCGGCCTTAAAGAAGCTATAGGCGATATATACAAAAAATACGGTATAAGGACTATTTTGGGCCATTGGTTAGGTTTCTGGGAATATCCCCAGCCGGCATATGCTGATCCGGAATTTCGCCAAAAAATAAAAGAAGAAGTTTTGGAGATGGTAGAAACTTATAAAAACGAAGAGGGAATATTGCTTTGGGTTTTAGGCAATGAAAATAATTATTCTTTTTCCGGCAGGGTGAATCCTTGGCTGTGCCCTCAGGCTGCGGGTAGCAGCCCGATTGATACGATAAACATAAAGGCAGAAATTTATTATTCTTTTGTAAACGAGATAGCGAAGGCAATTCATGAGATAGACCCTTTACATCCCGTGGTTTTGGGTAATGGAGAGCTGCTTTGTTTAGATACTGCCGCAAAGGCCTGTCCCGATATCGATATCATAGGCATACTTATGTATAGAGGAAGGTCTTTCGGCAATATATTTAATTTTCTTAAAAAAGTTTTTGATAAGCCGTTATTGTTCATTGAGTTTGGCGCGGATAGTTATAATAGCTACAAAAAAGAAGAAGATCAGAAAATGCAATCCTTTTTTCTGGAAAACCAGTGGAAAGAAATTTACAAAAATTCCGCTTTCGACGAGGCGGGTTCCGGAATTTGCCTGGGAGGAATAATTTTTGAATGGAGCGATGAATGGTGGAAGCATAATCCCGAGGCTCCTTCGGGATGGAAGGCGCACGATACCGAAGCCGGATGGTCAAGCGGCAGTTATTATTTGGATATAAAGGCGGAAAGAAATCTTAATATGAATGAAGAATGGTTCGGTATAGTCGGGATATCCGAAGAAGAAGAGTCCGGGGTAAATAAGCGCATTCCGCGGGATGCTTATTATAAACTAAAAGAGCTCTGGCAGGGTTTTAAGATAAAATAGCTTCCATGCATTAAGATGATTATAGTTAAGAAACCTCTTTTTTAAAAAAACTATTGCAATAAATTTTAGTTTTATGTTAATATAGCTGTAATTAAAATAATTTAGCCCTATGCGAAAATTTGGGCCGGAAGCGTAGTTACTTATTAATTTGCAGTAAGATAGGATATGGCCCTAAAGGATGATGCGATGCGTGAGTCAAGACTAGAGGATATTTTTTTAAGCGAGCGAGCGCGTAAAAACTTGAGTATTTTGGATGCGATACGCAGGAATGGCACTATCAGTAAAGCTGAGATATCCAAGCTTGTCGGGCTGAATGTAGTTACGATTTCAAACTATATAGATGATTTTCTTAAACAGCATCTTGTGTTGGAAAGAGAACTTGATGTTTCCGGAGGCGGCAGGCGCCCTGTATTGCTTGGGTTAAATTCCGAAGCAGGCCTGGCTATAGGCGTAGGCGCTAATCTTTTTGATATGGTGGCAGCATGCGTTGACTTAAGCGGTAACATAGTCAGCCGCATAAAAATAGATAAAAAGAGCAGCGATGTTAAGGAAGTTGTAAGCTTAATATTGGAACTTATTGAGAAAACGCTGGATAGCGTGGAAAAGAAAGATAAAATAAAAGGGATCGGCGTGGGTATTGCCGGCATCGTTGACAAAAACAGGGAAACAGTAAGGTGGCCGCAGAAGATTGACGATAACTACAATTACGCGATGATCACCCTGCCTCTGAAGGACATAATTGAAGAAAAATTTAACCTGCCTTGCATAATTGAGAATGATGCGACGGTTGCCTGTTTTGGGGAGCAGTGGCTGGCGCTGGATCCGGAAATTAAAAATGTTTTGTTTCTTTTTTCAGGGGTTGGATTGGGGATCATGATTGGCGGAGAAATATACCGCGGTTCTTCGGGGTGCGCGGGGGAAATTTCTATTTATAACCGTTTAGAAAATAAATATTTTAACTGTGATATAGGCAAGCCTTGTTTACTGGAGCGCTGGGAGGCGGACTTGGATATACTCAAAGAAGCAAAGGTTGCCTTGGCGCAAAATAAACATTCAAGAATATTAGACAGAGCAAAAACCATAGATAATTTAATGCTTCGCGATGTATTTGAGGCGGCGAAATTAAAAGATGATTTGGCTCTTTCCATAATTAAACAGGCGGCAAAACGCCTTGGCATAAAGGCGGCTTTTTTAGTTAATGTGTTTAATCCGCAGGTTCTTATTATCGGTGGAGGCCTGGAGGCTGTTTCGGATATATTTTTGGACGTAGTGCGCGGAACGGTTTCTGAATGGGCTTTTGAAGAAACGGCGCGCGAAGTAAAAATTATTCCTTCGACGCTGGGAGAAAATGCCGTAGCGCTCGGGGCCGCGAATTTAGTGATAAAGCAGGTATTTTCGCAAAGTTAAGTTTCGCAAAAAGGGTCAGATTTATTCTACTTTTTTACAAAAGGCATCTTGAATAAAAAAGCAGGGATATTTAAGGAGGCAATGTATGGATAATAAGAGTAAAATAATTATCATTGTACTGGGAGTAATATCCGTAGTCCTTGGAGTTATAGCGTTTCAATCCATACAGTCTTTCAGCGCGGAAAGAAAGAAATATGCCCGGGAGATAGATAGGGCGCAGGGAGAGAGCGAAGATTTAAGAGGGAAATTACAGCAAGCTAATTCTGAACTTTCCAGCCTCCAAAACAAGCTAGAAACCGCGCAGCGGGAGATGACCAGCATCAAAACCGAACAAGAAAACTGGAAAAGTAAATATGAAGTAGCTTTAGGCGAGAAGGAAGAATTGATAAATAAAATAGAAGAACTCAAGAAAATCAAAGAGTCCGTGACGGTTGAAGATAAAAAAGGCTCTGCCGCCGCTTATTCCGCCTCCGATGATTCCTATTGGGCGTCTGTGTTAAAAGATAAAGCGGGGCTTGAGATAGAAGTTGCCGGCCTTAAACAGCAAATGGAATCTTTGAATATGAAGATGGAAGAGGCGGCCAAGAAAAATACTGATTTAGAGTTTGAGTTGAACGAGCTTAATAGAATAAAAACCGATCTTGAAAGGCAGATTTCTTACAGCGAGAAATTATCCAAGAGTTTGTCTGAAGAACTGGTAAGAGAGAAGAAGGACAGAAAGGTCCTTTCCGAAGAGCTTGGTAAGATTAGACAGGATTATAATATTATGCAGCAGCAGCTGAGCGATACAAACAACTCAAAAATGATGCTGGCAAGGCAGGTCAGCGATTTTAAAGAAGAAAATAAAATTCTGACTAAAAAGATTGCTGAAATGGATCAGGTATTGCAGGATAGAATGGGCGAGATTATGAAAATAAAAGACAGCCTTACTACTATGCGGTCACAAACTACCGACATTTCAACTAAAAGTTCTAAAGTAGTGGAGCTTCCGCCGATAATTGTCAAGGCCGATAGTTCCGCGGCTGGTTCGCCGATGAGCGGGGCGGGCGTAAGCGCGCAAATCCTGGCAGTAAATAAAGAAAATAATTTTGTTGTTATGGATGCGGGAGAATCTTCCGGAGTAAGGTCCGGCATGTTATTTGATGTTTATCGCAGCAATGTAAAGATAGCTTCAATTAAAGTAATTCAGGTCAGGAGCGATATTTCGGCCGCGGACATAACATATATTTATCCGGGCCAGCAGATACAGGTCGGAGATTTAATTAGATAAAAATAGAAGGTTAATTTTTTTATACATTCTTATAGATTATGCAGAAGCAAGTAAGCATTGAAGATGTGGCGCGTGTTGCCGGGGTGTCGGTCGCGACAGTTTCCCGCGTTATAAACAAGTTTTCCACCGTAAAGAATTCTAACCGCATAAAAGTCGAAGAAGCAATCAAAAAGCTTAAATTCAAGCCGAACCTTATAGCTCAGGCGCTGGTTAAAGGCAAGCCGGACACAATCGCTTTAGTTATACCTCGCTATGAAGGCATATTTTATTCATACTACGGCCTGGAGGTAATACGCGGGATAGGGGCTATATGTGACAGCCTAAAGCTGGATATTTTACTGCATATAGCGGATCCCAAGAAAAACCTTAATCTTTCGAATATCGGAGGAGTTATATTCGCGGAGGTTTTTAAAGAGGATAAGGGGCAGCTGCAGGAAGCCTTGAGCTTAGGCGTTCCTATCGTGGTAATGAATAATTTGATTAAGGATTTAGAGGTTTCCTGTATAGCTATAGATAATAAAAAAGGGGCTGAGGACGCGGTAAAATATTTACTTGAACTTGGCCATAAGGATATAGCCCATATAGGCGGCGGAACGCTTACCCAGGCGGCACGCGATAGGACCGGCGGTTATAAAACCGCTTTAAAAACCGCCAACATAGATATTCAAGACGGTTTTTTGCTGCAAGGGGATTATTCGCGTAAGTCCGCCAGAGATGCCGTAGAAAAACTGCTTTCACTCAAGAAAAAGCCCACAGCAATATTTATCGCCTCCGATGATATGGCTCAGGAAGCAGCGTCGGCAATCATGGAAAGAGGCATGAGAGTGCCCGAAGATATATCGATTATAGGTTTTGATGATAATCCTATTAGTATATACGGCACAGTGTCATTAACGACGATACATCAACCCTTGATGGAAATGGCGCAAACTGCCGTAAAAGAATTAGATGTTTTGATGAAAGGGATAGATAGTAAGATTTCAAAAATATTACTACCTACTAAGCTTGTAATCCGCGATTCGTGCGCACCCCGTTGAAGATTATTCGTTAGCTTCTCATAAGCAGTAAAATATAATATGTTTTCCCTGGATAAAACATTAGCTACCGGCATAGGAAGCCTTCCTTATCTTGATGAGCGTCAAGCAGTTGAACATGTCTTCACATGTTTTAGGCAAAATATTGTCTTTTGGCCTCAGCTGCCGAAAAAGAGTTTCTTTGAACAGATGACGGTTCAATTTTCGGAAAAGTTTCCCGGCATAGCAGTTAATCAAAAAGATAAAAAAATATTTGTTGATACCGGAAGAAAAGATTTTTCCTCAGAGCTTGAAGATTGCCTGCAGCATTATCTGAATGACGGCCTAGATTATTTCGCCATATCGCCTGAATACGCCTCTGGCCTATATGCTTTGGTAGATGCTTTAAAAAATAGGGACACATCCTATTTTTCTGAAAAACAGGATGTGTCCCTAATAAAAGGCCAGACAGTAGGCCCAATTACTTTAGGGATGATGCTGTTGACTGATGCGGGCCAGCCGATAATTTATAATCCTGAATTAAGGGAGGTTTTGCTTAAATTTTTAGCCATGAAAACAAGATGGCAAATACGAAAACTCAGGACCCACAACCCAAAACTCAAAACTATAATTTTTATAGATGAGCCATATTTGGTTTCTTTCGGCTCAAGTTTTTTCACGCTCAAGAAAGAAGATGTGATAAATTGCCTTAATGAGGTTATTGATGCCGCTCATGTAGAGGGCGCGACTTGCGGCATACATTGCTGTGCCAATACGGACTGGTCGCTGGTATTATCTACGAATTTGGATATTCTTAATTTTGACGCTTACGGCTATATGGATAATTTGTTTCTTTACGGAGAAGAATTAAATAAATTTTTAAACCGAGGCGGCATCTTGGCATTCGGCATTGTCCCCAATAATGCGGAGGCAGCCACAGAGGGAGAATCCGGCGAATTACTGCGCCGTCTCTCCCAGGCAATGCAAAGGCATGCCGCTATTGATAAAATCATGGTTACCCCAAGCTGCGGATGCGGCACTTTAGATATAGCCCTGGCTGAGAAAATAAATAGTTTATGTGTGGAAATATCAGCCAGGCTTAATGACAGGTTGATCGGCAAAGCACAATAAATTGTAGTATATTTATATTTGCCTACAATATATTGTATTTTTTACTTGATTTTTTTTCGCGGTGGTGTTATACTGAAAATCCCCGTAAATTGAAATTATAAACATTCCAAATTTTAGGCTTTGATAGGAGGTGTGAACATGCCTGTAAAATTATCCGACAACGCGTTGAAGGTTTTGGAGAAGCGCTATCTTAAAAAGGACAGCGAGGGAAAAGTTTGCGAGTCCACCGAAGATATGTTTAAAAGAGTGGCGCATACGATAGCGCAGACAGAAAAACTTTACGGCAAAGACGCGGCTTGCATAAAAGCGATAGAGAAGGATTTTTATTCTATTATTTCCAATCTGGAATTTATGCCTAATTCCCCTACGCTTATGAACGCCGGCCGCGAGCTGGGGCAATTATCGGCTTGTTATGTTTTACCGGTTAATGATTCCATGGAAGATATATTTGAGGCCCTTAAAAGCGCAAGCCTCATCCATAAATCCGGAGGAGGGACGGGCTTTTCTTTCTCGCGCCTGCGCTCTAAAAACAGCATGGTTAAATCTACCGGGGGAGTTGCTTCAGGCCCCGTTTCGTTTATGAAGGTTTTTGATGCCGCAACGCAAGCCGTAAAACAGGGCGGCATGAGAAGGGGCGCAAACATGGGAATTTTACGCTGTGACCACCCGGATATATTGGAGTTTATTACCTGTAAAGAAAACAATAAAGACATAACGAATTTTAATATTTCCGTAGCCATCACCGATGAGTTTATGAAAAAAATGGAGTCAGGGCAGGATTATAACCTGATCGACCCTCATACCCATAAACCGGTTGGTCATCTTAACGCGAAGGAAGTTTTTGATTTGATAGTGAAACAGGCGCATAAAAACGGCGAACCCGGCATTATATTTATTGATAAAATGAATGAATTTAACCCGACGCCGGAATTAGGAGAATATGAATCTACTAATCCGTGCGGTGAGCAGGTACTTTTACCTTATGAGTCGTGCAACCTTGGATCAATAAACCTTTCTTCATTGGTAGATGAAACTCAGGGCAGCCATGATGTGAACTGGGATAGATTAAAAGAAGTTACCCGTATAGCCGTTAGATTCCTGGATAATGTTATAGATACTAATAGATTTCCGCTTCCGGTCATAGAGGAAAATACAAAAAGAACACGCAAGATAGGCTTGGGTGTCATGGGCTGGGGCAGCATGCTTTGCCGCCTTAAGATTCCTTATGACAGCGAGAAGGCTTTGAAGTTGGCTGATAAAATCATGTCTGTTGTTTTAAAGGAGGCAAGGGCGGAATCAGAAAGATTGGCAAAAGAAAAGGGCGTATTCCCCGCTTATAAGCAAAGTATATACGCCAGAAGTAATAAGAAAATTAAACTGCGTAATGCCACCCTTACGACTATTGCCCCGACCGGTACTATAAGCATTATCGCTGGGCCTTGCTCTTCCGGCATTGAGCCGTTGTTCGCTCTTTCTTATTACCGTAATGTTATGGATAACGATAAATTAATAGAAGTGGATAATATTTTTGAAGCGACCGCTAAAGAACGCGGTTTTTATTCACGCAAGCTTATGGAAAAGATAGCTGAAAAAGGCACTATCCATGATTTAGAGGAAGTGCCTGATGATATAAAGCGCGTATTTGTTACGGCGCATGACATAAGCCCGGAATGGCATATAAAAATGCAGGCGGTATTCCAGAAATACACTGATAATGCCGTGAGCAAAACAGTTAATTTCTCGCAACATGCGACTATTGAAGATGTAAAAACCGTTTATCTTCTGGCTTATCAGCTTGGCTGCAAAGGTGTTACTATCTACAGGGATAAATCCCGCCAAGAGCAAGTATTAAATATCGGTAAATCAGAATCTAGCCCGGAAATAAATCTTTCCGTTAAGGTAGGCCCGCGCCCAAGGCCGGAAGTTACCATAGGCACGACGACAAAAGTAGCTACCGGTTGCGGTAATCTATATGTAACCATAAATAGCGATGAGGCAGGCAAGCCGTTTGAGGTATTTACCCAGATGGGCAAAGCCGGAGGGTGCGCGGCTAGCCAATTGGAGGCGGTGGGGAGGCTGGTTTCTCTTTCGCTCAGGTCCGGGGTGGATTTAAAAGCAATGATTGAACAGTTAAGAGGTATTAGGTGCCCGTCTCCGTCATGGGAAAAAGGCGTGCGTATTTTTTCCTGTACCGATGCCATTGCCCGTGTCATAGAGAGAAGATTAATGGACCATTCGCTAAAAGAGCCGGTAAAAGAAACAATGCCTGTTAATGTTAATGAGTTAGCCGGCGTTATTAAGGCGCCTTCCCGTATTTCTAAAAATATTATAGGCGTATGCCCCGATTGCGGCGGAGCTTTGCGGCATGAAGAGGGCTGTATGAAATGCCAGGGCTGTGGGTACAGTAAGTGTTAGTCAATGGATAATTAAAAAATAATGGGATTCAAACAGATGATTGCGGATGTCGCGGATAGTCCATTGTTATATCCGTTTGGATCTGTAGCAATTCTTTCTTATCCGCTCAAAATAATCCTATATTAAATAAGATGAAAAAGATTTTTTATATTGTTTTGGATGGTTTGGGAGACTTACCGATTAAAGAATTAAATGATAAAACGCCTTTAGAGGCGGCGCTTACACCTAATATGGATAAGCTGGCGCAGTCGGGTAATACCGGTCTTTTGCACCCTGTTGAAAAAGGCTTAGCGCCGGAGTCTGATGTCGCGGTAATCAGCCTTTTGGGTTATGACGCGCACAAGTATTACACCGGCCGCGGCCCTTTAGAGTCTTATGCCGAGGGCTTAGTTGTTAATGACGGAGATTTGGCGTTAAGGGTTAATTTCGCGACCGCGGAAAAAGAAGGCCCGGTTATAATAGACAGGCGCGTGGGAAGGAATTTAAGCACTAAAGAAGCGGGTGAGCTTGCCAAGGAGGTAAATAGCAAGGTGGTTTTGTCAGACGCTACTTTTGAGTTTAAAAATACCATCGGCCATCGCGGAGTTTTGGTAATACGAGGGATACGCAACCGTTTATCCGGCTGGATTACTAATCCTGACCCAGCCTATAAAAAGGAAGGCGTATTTGGAGTAGCCCTGGAGAAATTTGAGAAGAAGATATTGGAAGCAAAGCCTTATAAGGGTCATGAAAATGATTCTAAGGCGATTGATGCCGCCCGGCTTCTGAATGAATTTACGGAAAAATCGCGTAAAATTTTAAATGAAGCGGCTATTAATAAAAAACGCGTTGCCGAAGGGAAGCTTTCTGCCAATATTATCGTCTCGCGCGATGCCGGAGACAGGCTGCCGAAATTTCCCCCGGTATCCGAGAATTACGGAATTAATTTCGGCTCTTTCGTGGAGATGCCGGTTGAAAAAGGGATTGCCCTTTTAACCGGAATTAAAATAGTGCAGGTACCTCCGAAAACCGGGGATATTGAGAAAGATTACAATATCTGGGCAGAACTGGCAGCCGATAAAATAAAGGACTACGACGGCCTGTATATACATATAAAAGGGCCGGATGAGCCGGCTCATGACGGAAATTTTGCCAAAAAAAAGGAATCGATAGAACAAATAGATAAATTTTTCTTTAAAAAATTACTGGAAAAAATAGATATTAAAAACAGCATTGTTTGTGTTACCGCAGACCACTCCACTCCCTGCAATATGAAGGCGCACTCCGCAGACCCTGTTCCTCTTGTTATATCGGGAGGCAATATCAAGCCTGACGGCTCAATGAGCTTTTCTGAAAGGACGGCAAAGCTTGGTTCTTTGGGTGAGATACTGGGCCGGGAATTAATGAGCCTGCTTATTAAACTTGCCAAATCATAAGCGCCGTTCCGAATCCGAGAGGAGAGACGTTGTCCGAATCATTCGGGACAGTGTCTTAATTTTAATCGGGACAGTGCCCCTTTGAATTTAGCTCTTAACTGTGACCTATATATAGCTTATCGCGTTCTAACAAACACTGTCCTGTTTGGTTTTGAGGCGTTGTCCCCTTTAGCATGGACAACGCCTTCTATGTTCTATGTCCTACCATCTCTACCAAAATACCTGCCCTCATGTTTGCGTTATTCTTTCTTTTTGAATTTTCCTTTGGTAGCATATGTATCATTGCCTTTTTTTATGTTAATGTTAAATTCATTTAAGTTTATTGACTTCGAACCCGAAGCAAAACCGCAACGTTTACCGTTATAAGATAGCTCGCCAAATATATAGTTCATCCTACTTGATGATAATTTTTGATAATAAGGTTCTATATCGGGTGAAAGATTTTTTTGCCAATCCAGTAATCCGCCTACTTCCTCATTTATCGGAACATAAAACCACAGCTTGCCGCCAGGGGGTAGCATTATGTATTCAGGATTCAATAACGATCTCATTGCATCGGGCGACATTTCCCATTCACGAGGTGAATGCACATACGGAAATATAATGGGATCTTTAAAACTAAGAATTTGCAATGCTTCATCGCATGAGTTTTTTATGGTAATCGTACTAATACAGTCATTCCTCTCTACCGCAATGCAACTGTCAGAAGGTTTCTCTACTATTCTTATATAGTAGCCCCCATAGCATCCAGGGTATGCTTTTGATGAAAAAATGCAGATTAAAAGGAAAAGGGACAAAACGCTTTTCTTCATATTTATTACCCCCGATAATAATATAACGCAGGAAACATATTAAAGTTTTAATTTATTATTATTTTTCAACATAACGCAGAAATCAGCGGCGTTTTTTGCGGTTTGAAAAACCGCAAAAAATGTCCGCTGGATTGCCTTGTTAGAAGTTTATTTACTTTTAAGTTCTTGTTTTAAGTCTATACCTATTTCAGTGCAAATTTTTTCTAGCTCATCGAGGTATTTACAATCATCTATTTTTTCAGTTTTATATTCCGCATCAAATTCATTAAGTTTTTCTGTTATTAAAGATGCTTTTTCTTTGTCAGGAAGATCAACGAGATTTTTATTTATCAAAAGAATTAGCTTATTAATGAGGTCGTCTGTACTGCGCATAAATAAACTAAACATAATCATGGAGAAAGCTACAATTCCAATAATATTTCCTATATTATTTTCATTAAGATATCTAAAGTTTAAGAACAATTTTATTAGATAGGTGATTATTACTGTTGAAATCGCAATTATTTTTTTATTTTTTGATAGTTCAAATATGGGGAAACATATACCATACATGCATATAATCCACCCAATAATTTTAATGCCAGTAATGATTAATATTGCAAAAAATATGGGGCTAAGTGCCATTTTATTTGATAATATATTCAAATAAACAATGTTAAAAATAGATACAGCAATTATTGCTGCTGTAGCTAATATTATATTTCTTATTTTATTATCCATTTAATTGATCTCCTTCTAACGCGGAGCTAAGCGAACCGCGCGTAAAGAGCGCGAAAATCTTTTTTCGCGGCATATTGGCGCGCGGTTTCGCTTGAGCGATTTGTTGGGCGGCGCTGCGCCCAAAGCTGTTATTTATACAGCGCTTGCCAATTTTTATAGCTTTGTTATTTTTTTATATCTCTACCCGGCCCAACAGAGCGCGAAGAAGCGAATGCTTAGCTCCGCGTTGCGCGGCGCCGAACTGTAATTCATTAATTTTTTTATTTAACCCTCATCGGTCCATCTTAAACGGCCGCGGCGCTGCGCCGCGCAACAATTAATATACGAACTTCTGGTTTTATGGTTATCTTGCCCTGCTACGGTTTGAATATAGCATAATTTTTACGCTTTAACAATAAAAATCCCTTGTTTATTTTCGTGATTGCTCTATAATAACGAAAAATACGAAGTTCGTTTAAGAAGGGAATTTTGGTTTCGTATTGTAAATAAGTTTTGGGTTATTTTATGGATGAATACGACATAATAGTGGTTGGCGCCGGGCACGCGGGCATTGAGGCGGCGGTAAGCGGCGCGAAAATGGGCTGTCGCATACTGCTTTTGACTCTATCTCAGGATACTATAGGGAAGATGAGTTGCAACCCGGCAATCGGCGGCGTGGGCAAAGGCCAGCTGGTTAAGGAAATAGACGCTCTTGGCGGCGTAATGGGCGAGGCGGCTGATGCCTGCGGTATACAGTTTCGCATCCTTAATGCTTCAAAGGGGGCGGCGGTACATTCATCGCGCGCACAGATAGATATGTATAAATACAATGAGCATATGAAGCAGTTAGTATCAGCTCAGGAAAATCTTGTCATAAAAGAAACGGAAGCAAAAAGCTTAATTATCAGGAAAGGGCGCGTCTGCGGCGTAATCACCGATAAAAAAGAAGAGATTGGCGCCAAATGCGTGATAATTTGTGCCGGAACTTTTCTGGGGGGCAAAATTCACAGGGGGCTTGAGTCTTTTTCAGGAGGCAGAATTGATGAGCCGGCATCTATTGCCCTTGCCCGTGATTTTAAAAAATTGGGATTTAACCTGTTAAGGTTTAAAACCGGCACCTGCCCGAGGATAGATAAAGATTCAATAGATTATTCAGGCTTAATCGTGCAAAATGGAGACAAAGCGCCCAAGCCATTCTCATTCCGGACGAAAGAATTATCTCAACAGCAGGTCCCCTGTCATATCGCTTATACAAATCAAAAAACCCATAAAATCATTAATGATAATTTAAAATACTCGCCTCTTTATTCGGGAAAGATTAAGGCAAGCGGGGTGCGTTATTGCCCGTCAATTGAAGATAAGATAGTAAAGTTCGCGGATAGGGAACGCCACCAGCTATTTTTAGAGCCGCAGGGGTTAGAATCAATAAAAGTTTACCCCAATGGTTTATCTACCAGCCTTCCCGAAGATGCCCAGCTTAAGATGCTGCATTCAATAGAAGGCATGGAAAGGGCAAAAGTCATCCGTTTTGGCTATGCCATAGAGCATACGGTAATTGAGCCGACCCAGATTTATCCAACTCTTGAAACAAAATTAGTTAAAAACCTCTATCTGGCCGGACAGCTTAACGGTACGACCGGTTATGAAGAAGCGGCCGCTCAAGGCTTGGTTGCCGGGATAAACGCGGCTTTAAATATTAAAAACAGAGAGCCTTTTATTTTAGACAGGGCCAGTAGTTATATCGGAGTTTTGATTGATGATTTAACGACTAAAGGGACAAATGAGCCTTACCGCATGTTTACCTCGCGCGTGGAATACCGCCTTATTTTGCGCCAGGACAATGCTGATTTGCGCTTAGCTAAGACAGGCTACGGATTGGGCTTGGTAGATAAAAAAGATTATTTACTTGTCGAGAAAAAGAAGAATGATATATCAAAGGGGATGGCGTTTTTAAGCGCGGCGCGCGTTAATCCCTCTTATTCTGTGAACAAGCTGCTTACGGAATGGGGAGAGGCAGCATTGAGTAAATCAGCCACTTTAAAAGAGCTGCTAAGAAGGCCCAAGATAGATTTTACAAAGATTATCCAGTTAAATGGCATAAAACATGGCATTTCCGCGGAGGTATTAAAGGATGTCGAAATAGAGGTAAAATACGAAGGATTTATAAAAAGGCAGTTGGTTGAAGTAGCGCGTTTTAAAAATCTGGAGAAGATAAAAATGCCCTCTGGCTTAAATTATTCTTTAATCCCCAGCCTGTCCCGTGAAATAAAGGAGAAATTAGGGAATTTCAAACCGTTGAATTTGGGCCAGGCATCGCGTATCTCAGGTGTTACGCCGGCGGCAATATCCATGCTTATGGTTTGGCTTAAAAAACAGAGCTATGAATATAAGCCTGGCATTGGGAAGCACAAGATGATATCTGTTGAGGCTGATCTTCAGCAGTAATTTAGAGAGTTAAGTTATGAATGATAAAGAGCTCTACGATGATTTAAAGCAATGCGCCTTGAGATTAGGGGCGGAGTTGTTTGGCGTGGCAGATTTATCTAAAGAAAAGGATAAAATCGAGATAGATAGTGAAGTATTGCCGGATTTGAATAGGGGCATATGTTTAGGGGTGAGCTTAAATCCATTTATTGTTTCAGCCATAATAGAGCTTCCTACCCGGCTCTACTCGCATCATTATAAGACTACGAATACCTTTTTAGATATATTAGCGCTTAAGGTTGCCAAATATGTTATAAATAAAGGGCATCGCGCAGTTGCCATACCGGCTTCACAGATTTTAGATTGGAAAAAACAGACTGCTCATTTATCGCATAAAAGAATGGGTTATTTAGCCGGTATCGGCTGGATTGGCAGGAATAATCTCTTGGTTAATGAGCGATATGGGTGTCAATTCCGGCTGGTGACTATCCTTACGGATATGCCTCTTGCGGTGGATAAACCCAAAGATTTAACTTGCGCAGAATGCGTCAGTTGTGTTAAAGTATGTCCTGCGGATGCGATAAAGGAAAATTGTGAAGATTTCGACCACATCAGCTGCTTTGAGCAACTAAAAGCGTTCCAAAAGAAGATACCGGCAAATCAGTATATTTGCGGTATTTGCATAAAGGCCTGCAAGGGAAACTCTAAGCGCGCCTTGCCGTAATTCTTAATCTTAAGGAGGCTCGTAATATGGATGAAATATTAGAATTATTAGAAAATAACGCCCGGCTGGAACCTGAAGAGATCGCGAAAATTCTTAAAAAAGACGTGAAATCCGTAAAAAGCGCGATAAAGAAGTATGAAAAAGACGGTGTCATACTTAAATACCGCGCGTTGATAAATAAAGAATTGGTCAGAGATGAAGAAAATTACGTGCGCGCATTAATAGAGGTAAATTTGGTTCCGCAGAAAGACCTTGGTTTTGACCATATCGCCGAACGTATTTACCAATTTCCTGAAGTGGCCAGTTGTTATCTCATTTCCGGAACATATGATTTGCTGCTTGTGGTGGAAGGCAAAAATATTCATACGGTATCAAATTTTGTTTCGGAAAAGCTCGCCCCAATGGAAAATGTGCGCGGCACGGTGACGCATTTTCTTTTAAAAAAATATAAAGAAGACGGAGTGATTTTAAAGCATAAGGAAGAGAATAAGAGGATAAATATTTCGTATTAAATTGCACGTATAACTTACGTCGTTCTTCGAACTCCGTAAATTATGCGCTCATTACATGAAAGACATCATTTCACATAAAGTCCAAAATATGCAGCCATCCGGCATTAGGGCATTTTTCGATCTGGTGCTGGGGATGAAAGATGTTATTTCTCTGGGCGTGGGTGAGCCGGATTTCGCCACCCCGTGGAGTATTAGAGAAACGGGTATTTTTTCTCTGGAAAACGGTTATACCACTTATACTTCAAATAAGGGCCTGTATAAGCTGCGCCTTCAAATATCGCGTTTTTTAAAGAACCATTATAAATTAGAATATGACCCGGAGGAAGAGATATTAATTACCGTTGGCGTTTCCGAAGGGCTGGATTTAGCCGCAAGGGCCTTGCTTAACCCGCAAGATAAGGTGATAATCCCTCAGCCAAGTTATGTTTCATACGGGCCGGTTGTAAGCTTATGCGGAGGAATACCTAAATATATATATACAAAACAAAGTAATGGCTTCAAAGTAACTTCTGAATTATTAAAAGCAGCAATAGATAAAAAAACAAAAGCGGTTGTTCTCAATTACCCCTCTAACCCCACAGGAGCATCTTACACCAAGAAGGAGCTTGAGGCTTTAAAAAAAGTAATTTTACAGAATAATCTTATCTGTATATCCGACGAAATATACGATGACCTTACTTATGACTTTAGCCATACCCCTTTTGCGGTATTACCGGGAGCAAAAAAGAATACCGTTTATCTCAATGGTTTTTCAAAAGGTTATGCCATGACAGGCTGGCGCATAGCTTATGCCTGCGGCCCGCGCCAGATCATTGCCGCGATGACTAAAATTCACCAATATACAATGCTTTGCGCTCCTACGGTGTCTCAATTTGCCGCATGCGAAGCTCTTCAGTCCGGCCGGCGCGCGCTTGAGCACATGAAAAAAGAATATAAAAGGCGAAGAGATTTTGTAGTTGACGGCCTGAATAATTTGGGCCTTAGCTGCCTGAAGCCTGATGGCGCGTTCTACGCGTTCGCTTCCGTAAAAGATACCGGGATGACCTCATTAGACTTCGCGAAAAAATTACTGGATAAAGAAAAAGTCGCGGTTGTGCCCGGGACGGCCTTTGGTAAAAACGGCAATGAATTTATCCGCATATCTTATGCTTGCGATATTGAAAAATTAAAAGAAGCGCTATCGCGCGTAGGAAGTTTTATATCTTCTGCTAAAAAATGATAAAATAAAAGCAGTTATATTTAATTTGGAGGGTTGAGATGGCAGATATCAAAAACGATTTAGGCAGGCTAGCAAGAAAAAATATCAGGATTTATTACCAGTTGCCTATGAATTACCAGATTCTTTTTAGTGACGGTAGAAAAAGTGATGTTGTTGCTACTCTAACTCAGGATATAAGTGTCGGTGGAGTGCTTTTTGAAAGCAGTGAAGTTTTACCCATTGACGCGGATATAAAGCTGACTTTAAGCCTGCCCGGCCTCGGCCGCAATATTGAAGCGATTTCTAAAATTGTCCGGGTTGAAGAGCTGGAATTTAAAAGGCAATACAATATCGGGGTGCAATTTGTACAAATTAAACCGGAAGACGTGCAAGAGATATCCAAGATTGTTGAACATCTGGATATTGTAAGAATACTGCAGACAGCGGTCGAGCATAAGGCTTCCGATATACATCTTTCTTGCGGTTTGTCTCCGGTTATGCGGGTTGCCGGACGGCTGGTTAAAATGGAGGTACCGGCTTTTAACAGGACCGACTTAAAAAATGTTATTTACAGTATTTTAAGCCGGGAGCAAATTGCCATATTTGAAAAAGGTAAAGAGCTTGATTTGGCATTTAATCCTGTCGCCGATTTACGTTTTCGCGTTAACGTACACCAACAAATGGGAAATGTTGAGGCAGCTTTTCGTTTTATTCCCACGGATGCCAATACGGTAGAGGCCTTAAGGCTGCCGCAAATAATAAGCGATTTTGCTTTTCTTAAAAAAGGTATTATTGTCGTAGCCGGGCCGACTAACTCAGGAAAGACCACGACATTGTCCGCGATGGTTGATTTAATAAATAACCACAGGGATGCCATAATAATATCTCTGGAAAAACCGGTAGAATATATACACAAGAACAAAAAAAGCATAATAAAGCAGCGCGAGGTGGGTATGGATACGTGTTCTTTTAGTTCCGGTTTCCAGAGCACATTGCGTCAGGATCCCGATGTAATAGTTGTAGGAGAGATGTCCGATAAAGAAACCATAGAAACCGCGATAATAGCTTCGGAAACCGGCCATTTGGTTTTGTCATCTTTGCACGCTACCGATGCCGCGCAGACCTTCGATCGCCTGATTGGTGTTTTTCCGGCCGACCAGCAGCGTCAGATTGCGCAGCAGCTTTCGCGCTGTTTTCAGGGGCTGGTTGTGCAATTATTATTACCCAGCAAGTTGGAGTCCGGCAGGGCGGTAGCAACCGAGGTCCTTGTGGCGACGGATGCCGTACGCCATTGCATCAGGGGCATGAATTTCTCACAGCTTGATTCTATGATTCAAACAGGCGGCCAATACGGTATGCATTCCATGGAAAGTAGCATCAAAAGCCTTTGTGACAAAGGCATAATAGATATTGAGACTTACATGAATTATGTAAATGAGAAATAGAGGGAAAAATACCCGCTAGCAAGATTCGGGTGCCGTCTGGCAATTTACTTCAATATTAAAGCCTGTAAGTAATCCCCTGTCCAAAATTATTCCCCAAAAAATAATTTAAAATTTACTTGACAAATCTGGTATATGATGTATACTCTATCAATATGATAGAGATTATAGGGTAAAAATGAGCCCAGCCCTTCCTAGGAAATGGGCATGGTTTATATCCTAAGAATGAAATCGGGAACAAAAATAATCTAAACATCTAGACAAACAGAAGGAAGAGCTGGGTGAGAATAACATATAAAGGCGATTATGCCTTAAAAACAATACTGGATTTGGCCTTAAATTACAACAATGGCGTTGTGACTATACATGATTTGGCTAAACGCCTGGACATACCGGTAAAATTTTTAGAGCAGGTTCTGCTTAATCTGAAAAAAGGCGGTTTCGTAGAAAGCAGAAGGGGTAAAATAGGCGGATACCTTTTGGCTAAGCACCCGGCAAAGATAAAGGTTGGTGATGTAGTTAGGTTTGTGGAAGGATATGTGGAGCCGATTGCCTGCATAGAAAACGGATATAAAGGCTGCCGGGATTTATATCGATGCGCATTCCGTCCGGTATGGCAGAGAGTGGATGAGGCAACCAAGAGTGTGATAGATAGTGTTAATTTTGAAGAACTGGTAGAAAAAGCAAGGGCTAATAGAAGAAATTTTGTCTATTCTATTTAGGTAAAGAGAAAGGGGAAAGAAAAAATGGGTTTGTTAGAGAACAAGGATGATTTAAAGGAATTAGTGGAAAAGCTTAATTTCAAGGAAAAAGTAGACAGGTCGCTTGCCTTAATTGAAGAGGCCTACAAAAAATATAAAGACGGCCTGGTTGTGGCAAATAGCTTAGGCAAGGACTCGGTCGCAGTTTGGGATTTGGCTAAAAGAGTTAGCCCTAAGATAAAAGGTTTTATTGTGACGACACGGTTTAAGCCGCAGGAAACAAAAAGGTTTATGCAGAGCACAGTCGCGAAATATCCGGAACTAAAAGTTTATGAAAGTGATGCCAAGATTCCCAATGACCTTTATAAGAGCGATCCGGATAAATGCTGCGATATACTCAAGGTTGAGCCGGTAAAGCGCGCAGTAGAAGAAATGCATGTAACCTGCTGGGTGACGGGCCTGCGTTGTACTGAAGGCAGGACGCGTACCGATTATAAGGAAGTAGAGGAAAGAGACAAGGGGTTAATTAAGCTTAACCCTATATTAATTTGGAAAGAGCGCGAGATTTGGCAGTATTTAGCCATCTATCAGGTTCCGGTCAATCAGCTTTATGCTGAAGGATACCGTTCTCTGGGATGCGCTCCCTGCACGCACATCTCAAGCGATGAAAATGAGCGTTCCGGACGCTGGATAGGCACTTCCAAATGCGGCGGAGAATGCGGTATACATACCCGGCCGCTTAAGAACTATAAGGGGGCTGGAATTTAATGCCGGCAGCCCTTATTTTGATTACGGTATTTTTTGCGATGAATATGGGGGCAAGCGGTATTGCCCCCACATTTTCCGCGGTTTACGGCGGGAAGATTTTGAGCAGGCGTATAGCAGTAATTTTATTTACCGTATTTGTTATCCTGGGGGCGTTTATTTTGGGCAACGGGGTGGTAAAGACTCTAAGCCAGGGGATATTGCCTAAAGATTATCTTACTTTGAATGTGGCTTTGATAATTTTAGTTTCCGCGGCTTTAAGTTTATCCTTGGCAAATATTTTGGCAATACCAGAGTCCACGAGCATGGTGACGGTTGGAGCGGTAACCGGGGCGGCATTTTATTTCAAGCATATCCAGCTTAAAACATTTTTATTTATAATCCCGGTTTGGATAGCTTTTCCGGCAATTTCTTTTGTTCTTACTTTTTTGCTTTACCGGCGCATCTATCCTCCCAGTGAGAAAAATTTATGGCTATACCAGAAGATTTTCTCCCACGAAAAAAAACTGCGCTATTTAGCAATCATAATCAGTTGTTACGGGGCGTTTGCCGTGGGAACCAATAATGTCGCCAATGCTGTAGGGCCGCTGGTAGGGGCAAAGTTTATAGGAATGCTTCCTGCTTTGGCGCTGGTGGCGCCTTTTTTCGGGCTGGGCGCTTTTTTCCTGGGTAAGCGCAATATTGATACTTTTGGCAAAGAGGTTGTACCGCTGGGGCTGATTACTTCAAACCTTATTTGTTTAATTACCGGTTCACTTTTAATTTTTGCCTCAGCGATGGGGGTACCTTTTCCTTATGTGCAGCTGACGGCGTTATCCATCTTTGCCATA
>PCWA01000104.1 GCA_002796125.1 Candidatus Ghiorseimicrobium undicola | reverse complement strand
CTGTAAAAGGTAAACAATGAAAATTTTAGCGTCTGATATTTAAGTAATTTTGTAAGCCTTAAAGTAATATACTGATGGAGCTCTCTTTTTTTAGCAAAAGAAGGGGGAAGATTATCCTCATATTGGCTGTATTGATGCATTAATTCACCATAGTATTGAACTTCTACGGTAAAATCCTCTGGAAATGCCTTCTGGTATCCGATAAGAAAGCGTGATTGTGAATTATTAATACCCGGATCCTTGCCGCTCCTGTCATCCAAAGAGTCATAATAGCCGTATTCCGCGCTTACTACACCGCCTAGGGCACTTCCTTGCGCACTTAGACCATAAACGGCTAACCCCGGATAGAAAGATGAAATGGTTGTGGGGGAATTAAAATTATCGGCTTCCATGCCCAGTGATCTAAAGAACCCCTTATAAGCGTAAGCCGAGACGTCAAAATCTCCGATATGGCGGTATAGACGTAAGGCATATTCCATGTTCCCGAAATTTTCAAAGGCGGAATCCGGTTTTTCAAGCTCTCTATTTGGTATATTTGGATACGGATCGAAAAAATGGAATCTGCCGACTGAAGGAAGATCGTCTGCTTCGAAAAATGGCATAAAGACCGCCTCAGCGGAAACAATATCGGAATAAATATCCAGTTTCAGGCTGTCCACTCCTATTTTTAAGTATTCTAACGGTCTTCCCTCGAAAAATGCCTCCCAGTCCTTGGGAAAGACGTCATTTATAAAAAGAAGGTCTCCCACGCCCCATGTATATATTTGGCGGCCCACTCTTAAACCAAACTTGTTTTCCGTCAAATCAATATATCCTTCCCGGAAATCAAAGGCCCAGTCTTTCTCTACCCAATCGTGATAAAAGTCATATTTTACGAATAACCCCATTTTACTTTTTTCCGGATAGAATGATGCCTTAAGCTGCACTCTTTCTTCTCCTAGGATAAGATTGCCTTCTTTTGCCCCTTCGGGATTGTCATCATTAACTCTAATCGAATAATTTGCCTGCAAGAATCCATGTAAAGATAATTCCTCGGCAAAAGCCGAATAGACAAAGACAATTGAAACGGATAGACATAATAATACACTTACCTTACCCACTTTAAAGGAGGCCTCCTTAAATATCGCTCAGAAAAAATATCGTCCTCTATACCTAAATTATATTCAACCGTCTCAAAAGTAACTTCTGTCCTGTGGCCGGTTTTAAGATTTCTCATTACCCTTTTTGTTATTGTCGGTATTCCATTTATAACTCTTATTTCTTGCGCTTCGAATTCCCGATAAAGTTCATTCTGCTTATCATAGAATTCTTCTTTTAAAGGCAGGAAGTTTGTTTTATCAATCCATGAGATCCTCTTTGTGTATTCCGATGTGCCCCTTGGGATACTTTCGATAACAAAACAATCCTTGCCGCTCAGCTTCTCTTCCTTTAATAATGTGTGATTATCCTCA
>PCWA01000090.1 GCA_002796125.1 Candidatus Ghiorseimicrobium undicola | reverse complement strand
ACAAAAATTCATCCGGCAATAATTATTACCGGGGCCGGCATACTTGGATTTTTCTGGAGATAGTAGTTCTGTGCGGTTGACAATAATAATCGGGTTGCATGATTATCGTTTAAGGTAATGCGAATTTTTCATGAAAGGAGAATTGTTATGGACAAGAATGCGAAAGAAGAGAAGAAAGGGTTTATTTCGCGCATATTAGAGAAACTGGATAAAAAGTTGGCGGAAAAATCAAAGAAGAGCTCTTGCTGTGATAGTGGTAATGAAAAAAAAGGTTCTTCATGCTGCTAAAATTTTGTGATTGGCTTGTTTATGGGGTGTTGGGTTTAAATCCTGATAGCCATTTTGGCGGGGCAGTACATTTTTTCATTTACGATTCGGTTAAAATTATTCTTCTGCTTTTTTTCTTAATCCTGATTATCGGTTTTATCCGTACTTATCTGCCTCAAAGGAAGATCAAAAACTGGATGGGCAAGAAGGGGATATCGGCTAATTTTTTTGCTTCCCTTTTTGGAGCAGTAACCCCCTTTTGTTCATGTTCGTCAATACCTTTGTTTTTAGGTTTCCTGGAGGCAGGTATTCCTCTGGGGGTAACATTTTCATTCCTTATTGCCTCACCGCTTATAAATGAATATCTGGTTGTGCTGATGCTGGGATTTTTCGGGTATAAAATCACTATCCTTTATATTTTTAGCGGGCTTTTTATAGGGGTTATTTCCGGAGTAATATTGGGACGGATGAAGCTGGATAAGTATCTGGTCAGTGATATAATAGATAAACGAAACAATGCTGACATTAAGGAGGAATCTTACTCATTTTACGGCAGGATTAAATATGGGTATCAGGAGTCGATAGCGGTAGTGCGAAAAATATGGCTGTGGGTTATTATAGGGGTTGGGATAGGCGCTATCATCCATAATTATGTTCCGCAGGAGGCAATACAGTCAATTATCGTAAAAACCGGTATTTTTTCTGTTCCTATAGCTGTTGTATTAGGCGTGCCCATGTATGGCAGTTGCGCGGCAATTGTGCCGATTGCCGTTGTCCTGTTCCAAAAAGGCATTCCTCTCGGGACGGCTTTAGCCTTTATGATGGCGATCGCGGCTTTAAGCCTGCCGGAAGCCATTATGCTAAGACGCGCGATGAAAATAGGGCTGATCGGTATATTTTTCGGTATAACAAGCGGCGCGATTATTATTACCGGGTATCTATTTAATTTTCTGCAACACGCTTTATTTTAACTGAATCGTTAAATAAATCTGACACCATTCTACCTTATCGCATGGATAAAAAGAAGCTTGCCGTTATTCATATTGTTAAGAAAGAACTTGGCTTGAGCGATGAGGAATACCGGCATATCTTAAATGAGGCCGCGGGGGTAAATAGCGCCAAGGATCTGGATGAGGCAAAATTTCGCCGCCTGATGAATTATTTTGTGCGCAGCCGCCACTACCAGCTAAACCGGTCCGGATTGACCATACGGCAAAAATTATACATTCAAAGCCTCGCGGAAAATCTGGGCTGGACTGATGCGCACCTTAATAATTTTATCCATAAATATTATCATAGGCCGTTTGCAGATCAGTTGAGCCGCAAGGAAGCAATAAAGGTAATTGAGGCATTAAAGCATATAAAAACGCACGCATCCGAAGCCGCTTGAGAATTGGATTTTGTTGCTCAATGTCCGGGGAAAGCGTATAATGTGCTTAAAAGAGGTGGGCAGTGAAAGAGAAAACTATAATCAATAACCCTAGCCACGCGGCATTTGACGCGTTTTTTCAAAATATACCCGTACCGATTTTCCTTATTGACGATGAGAGGCGTATCTGTAATGTTACGCGGGCGGCAAGGACATTTTTAAGCGAACCCTCAAAAGATGCCAGCGGCCGCGCCTTCGGAGATGTTTTAAAGTGTTTTCACTCTTTGGAAAATCCGTTGGGCTGCGGCAGTGGAGAGCATTGTAAAACTTGTTTGATTAGGGGTGTTGTCATTGATGCCTTGGATAATGGCAGGCCGTCTTCGCGCATTGAAGCGGAGCTTACGCTGGGAAAAGAAAAAATCTGCCGTTCTATGGTTATTTCTGTTTCGCCCGTTGAACTGCTTGGCCGGCGGATGGCTCTTTTGCATTGTGAGGATATAACAGAGCTCAAAGAAACAAAAGAGGCTTTGGAGGCAGCGAAAGATAATCTTACCCGGGCTCAGGCTGTGGCGCGTATCGGCAGCTGGCACCTTGATATTATAACTAATAAGCTCGCCTGGTCTGATGAAACTCTTCGCATATTCGGTTTTGACAGCGGGACCCAGCTCAGCTATGAGAAATTCCTGGAAATTGTTCATCCTGATGACCGTGACTATGTAAATAATAGCTGGCAAGCTGCGCTTCAAAAACAACCATATGACATCGAGCATCGAATTATAGTCGGCGGTAAAATAAAATGGGTGAGAGAAAAGGCGGAAGTCGAGTTTGATAATCAGGGTAAACCAATCAGCGGCATTGGTACGGTTCAGGAGATTACCGGGCGTAAGGAGCAGGAAAAAGAATTACATTTATTGCGCCAGGAATTGATGCATGTTTCAAGGGTAACCGCGATGGGTGAGCTTACCGCCGCTTTAGCCCATGAGCTTAACCAGCCGCTCATGGCGATCATGAGCAACGCGCAGGCGGCGGCGAGGTTTTTAAACTCGAAGAATCCTGACTTAAACGAAATACGGGAAATTATTGCGGATATTGTCGCCGATGACCGGCGGGCAAGCAAGGTGATTAATAAGCTCCGGGCCTTGCTAAAAAAATCCGAATTTGAATTTTCCGAACTTGATATAAATGATGTTATCCGTGAAGTTATCCCGCTTGTTCACAGCGATATCGTCATAAAGAGCGTCTCTTTCGATACCTATCTTAATGAAAATATGCCTCCGGTGCATGGCGACAGGATACAACTACAGCAGGTGCTTTTAAATCTTGTTTTAAACAGCCTGGATGCGGTATCAGGAGTAAAACTAAAAAGGCTATTTATACTTACTGAGCAGGATGGCAATGGAAACGCGGTAGTTACTGTGGCAGATACGGGCAAAGGGATCAATGACGAATATATGAAGCGCCTGTTCGATCCATTTTTTACCACTAAAAAAGAAGGCATGGGAATGGGCCTGGCGATTAATAAGGCGATCATTGAGGCGCATAGCGGCACTATTTGGGCGGAAAATGTCTCCGGAGGCGGCGCCGCTTTTAGTTTTTCACTGCCTTTATCCAAAAGGAACAGGAAATAAAATATGCCGAAGAGAGTTTTTATAATAGATGACGACCCTTCGGTGCGTAAAGGGCTTGCGCGGTTAATTAAGTCTGCCGGATTCCATCCGGAGCCATTGGCCTCTGCCGAAGGATTTCTGCAAAAAACGCGTTTTAACGGCCCGGCGTGCCTGGTGCTTGATGTGCGCATGCCCGGTTTAAGCGGTATTGACCTCCAAAAGGAAATGATAAAAAAAGGGATTTCTTTGCCGGTTATCTTTATCACCGGCCACGGAAATATTCCCATGAGCGTTAACGCGATGAAAGACGGAGCGGTGGATTTTTTACCCAAGCCTTTTGACGATACACAGCTGCTTTCGGCGATTGAACGCGCCATAAATAAGAATATCCGCATGCGTAAAAATTTATCCGAGAAAGAAAAAATCCAGCGCAGGATTAAATTGCTTACCCCACGTGAATACGATGTTTTACGCTGGGTAATTACCGGCAGATTAAACAAACAAATTGCCGCCAAACTCGGCGTGACGGAGAAAACAGTTAAAGTCCATCGCGGCCGCCTAATGCAAAAAATGCAGGTGAAATCTGTTGCGGAATTAGTTGTACTCACCCAAAAGTGTGAAATAGGCTCGCCCAAAAGATAGTTTTTCCCTTCGAGTAGATTCATTTTTCCGTATTGGACCAAAGTCCAATTTACAATAATCCCCTCGTTTGTTAATATTATTCTTGATGAATACAAGCTGCGCAATCTACATAGTCGATGATGATGAATCCGTGCGAACAGCGCTTGGCCGGCTCTTAAGGTCATGCGATTTTAACGTGGAGGCATTTAACTCGGCAAGGGAATTTCTGGATTTTATTACGCCGGAGGCGGAGGGTATTTTGCTGCTGGATATTCGTATGCCTTCAATGGATGGCTTTGAGCTTCAGGAAAAGTTGAACGCGTTAGGCTCCAGGCTAAAAATTATATTTATTACCGCGCATGCCGGAGAAGATGATCGTGAGCGCGCGATGCGGGCTCATGCTTCTGGTTTTCTGCAAAAGCCTTTCAGCGATGAGGTGCTGTTGGGCCTGATTAATGCGTTAATGCCGGAGAACGCAGGCGGCAAAGGAAGTTGAAAAGGAGGTGAGGGATGGGTATTAAAATAATGGTTATCGATAAAGATAAAAAACTTTTGAATTGGCTGAGTGAGACGTTGGCTCTTGCCGGTTATGAGGCCTATACCTGCACAGACGAGGATTCCTCAATTGAAAAAGTTTTTCAGCTAAAGCCGGATTTGATTCTTTTAGGCTTTAATAAGCCGGCCAAAAGCGGTTTTTTTCTGGCAAGCGAATTACGCCTGTCGGCGGAGCATATACCGGTTATTGCAATGACATCTTTTTATAATAAAGCTGAGTGCCTGAAGCTTATAGAGGTATGCAATGTAAGAAGATGCCTTTTGAAACCTTTTAATCCGCTGGATGTAATCACTATAATAGAGAATTTTTCACAACTAACGGAAAGCGCTTTGAGAGAAGAAAGGCTTGTTTTGGCGGAGGCGCATATATCTTAAAATAACCAAAAATTAAAAGGAGGTGGTAACTATGGGATGCGGAAGCTGCGGGCCAAAAAAGAAAAATACGGCGACTTACGTTTGTGTTGCTTGTGGTAAGGAAGAAGTGCGGGAAGTTAAAACCGGCGAAGAGGTAAGAAGCTGCTGCGGAAAGCCAATGAAGAAGAAATAAAATGGTGATGGGTGACAGAGGAGGATGCAAATGGAGAAAACATGGATATGTACCGAGGATATCTTATGCGGAGTAAACGAGCCAAAAGATAAAGCTAGCCCTACAGAGCTTGAAAAAAAACATATTCCGGTGATTGAGGCTCCGGATAGGGTTAAAAAAGATGAGCCGTTTGAGGTCAGGATAGAAGTAGGGAAACTATTGGCTCATCCCAATGAGCCGGGCCACTTCATCGAGTGGATTGAGCTTTATTGCGGAGACACTTTTTTGGGCCACGCGAATTTTAGCGGAGGAGCAAGTTTTCCCAAGGCCTCGTTTACGGTTAAACTTAGCCACGCCCACGGTCCTCTTAAAGTATGGGATAAATGTAATCTCCACGGGCTCTGGGAAACTACCAAAGAAATAAAGGTTGAGTAGGCCTAAAGAGGAGGTTGAGTTTTATGAAAGCCATAGTTGATCAGGAAGCATGCACGGGTTGCGGCCTATGCGAGCAAACCTGTCCGGAAGTTTTTGAGATGGATGGCGATAAGGCAAAGGTGATGGTGGAATTTGTGCCGGATGGAAGCCGGGACTGCGCCGTGCAGGCGGCAGATGAATGCCCGGCTTCCGCCATTTCAATTGAAGAATAATAAAAGGATGATTGGGTTGGTAAAAAAGGGGGGATAAAATGGCGGATCTTAAGAGAGAACTGTTAACTATGTTGAATAAAGGCCTTGAGCTTGAGCATTCCGCGCGTATTCAGTACCTGGCGCATGCCGAGCTTATAAAGGGGATTAATGCCGAGAAAATAATCGAGCGGCTGAAAGAAATCGCCGGCGATGAGGAGAAGCATGAAGGAGTATTCCGTAATCTTATCGGCGGATATTTAGGCGGGGAGCCTTCTATGGGCCTGGCTGCCACGCACAAGGCAGCTGCGACAAAGGCCATCCTTGAGATAAACCTTAAGAATGAAAAGGAGGCAATAGATTTTTATAAACAAATTTATACGAAAGTATGCGATAATAAGGAGGGCTTAAAGTATGAATTTGCCACTCTTGAGCATGACATCCGGCATGTGATAATAGATGAAGAAGAACACGTTTCCGAGCTTTCTTTGTTATTGGAGGTATAAGGGGAGATAAGCCATATGAACCAATCAAAAGAGCGTATTCTGCCTGTTGGCCCCTTAATGAAAGAACACCGGCTTATAGAACGTATGATAGCCTTGCTTAATAAACAAGCGCGGAATCTTGAGTCGGGGAGCGAGCCAGACATTTGTTTTATTGAGGAAGCGGTTGATTTTATTAAAACATATGCCGATAAATGCCACCACGGCAAAGAAGAAGATATTCTTTTTCGCGAGCTTGCTAAAAAAGAGCTTTCCCGGGAACACTTCCGCACGCGCAGCGAGCTTATCACCGAGCATAAATACGCCAGAGAAACTCTCGCGGCGCTTGTGGATGCTAAGAATGTCTACGGAGGCGGAGATAAAAAAGCTAAAAAAAAGATAATAACTTATCTAAAGGCGCTTGTTGAGTTTTATCCCCGCCATATCGAAAAGGAAGATAAGCGTTTTTTTCTGCCAGTGATGGATTATTTCAGCCGGGATGAAAAGGACGATATGCTTAATGAATTCCGTGAATTTGACCGCGCGTTGATTCATGAAAAATACGCGGCACAAGTAGAGCGGATGGAGAAAGAATAGTATGCGCGAAATATCGGTTCTCATCGGAGG
>PCWA01000085.1 GCA_002796125.1 Candidatus Ghiorseimicrobium undicola | reverse complement strand
AGAAGCGATAATCAGGGAAATGGCGGCTAGCACGTAGGCGATTTTTTTCATGCGTAAAGTTTACCATAGTTTTATTGCCGGGGCAATAAATAAGTCTATATCTTATGATAGAATATTTTTTCCTGTCCGGGCTGCTTATTCCGCGGTATAATATAAAAAAAGAAATTTTATGAAGAAGCACAGCTTATTTTTCAGCACATTTTTTGGCGCCGTTTTCGGATATATTTTCCTGCATCCTTTCGGCATGATGGCACACCAGGTGCATTTTGGCGGAGAAGAAGCTTTTATCTATGTAGATTGGGATAACCTGCTGCCGGTTTTCAAAATGGCGTTTTCTACGGCGCATCTGCCGCCGGCGATATTATATATTGTTTTGGGAATGGTGATGGGTTTTTTTATCGGCAAAACAATAATTGCCTATCAAACAATTGCCAAACAGCATGAGTCGTTTTCGCGGATAGGCGTTAATGCCTCTTCCATTATCCACGACTTGAATAATCCGGTTTCAACAATAAAACTTTGCATCTGGGAATTAAAGAAAAATACCGATGATAATGAGCGGGCCCGCGTCTATAAGGAAATGGAGAGAGACATCAGGCGGCTTTCCCGGATGGTAACGGATATCAAGATCGTCGCGCAAGGGGATAAATTAATCCAGTTGTCAAAGTCGCCGGTTAAACTTGCGGAATTTTTGCGTGCTATTGCTTCTGCCGCCGGCCTTAAGCATGAAATAAAAATTGATTGTGCCTTTGACGGCGAGGTATTAATAGATAAAGACTATTTTGAAAGGGTGATTTGGAACCTGCTTAAAAACGCCGATGAAGCTTTAACGATGACTGAGGGAGGCAGGATAGAGGTATCTGCCGGCAAAGCTAATGGTTCGGCGGTCATCTGCGTAAGCGATAACGGCCCGGGCATGCCGGGGGAGATGAGCAGATCTTTATCTGAGTTTGGTAAAACGTTCAATAAAAAGGGCGGGATTGGAATCGGATTATATAATTGCAAGATAATTACTGAGGCTCATGGCGGAAAGATTTGGATTATTTCGGAGAAGGGTAAAGGCGCAAAGGTTTATATCAGTATTCCGCTATAGCCTAAAACTCGATAACGATATCCCTCGCCTAAGCGCTTGTAAATTTCTGTCGAAATTTACTGCGCAGGCTTCGGGATAATTCGGCCATATCCGCCTACGGCGGATGGCCTCATTAAATGAAAAAAATTCTTTTAATTGATGATAACGACGCTTTATGCGAGATTATCCGTATGCTCCTTGAGAAAGAGGGGTTTGCTGTGGCCGTATCCCATGACGGAAACGACGGCCTGGATAATATTCACAAGGAAAAGCCCGATCTGGTTATTCTAGACCTTGGCCTGCCGGGCCTGCCGGGTGAAGAGGTCTGCCGCAGGATAAGAAAAGACGATGATGTCGCAAAAACCCCGGTTATAATGCTGACGGCAAAGCAGGAAGATAGCGACAGGATAGTCGGAAGGGTAATCGGCGCCGACAGCTATATCACCAAGCCTTTT
>PCWA01000089.1:52705-52854 GCA_002796125.1 Candidatus Ghiorseimicrobium undicola | reverse complement strand
TATCAGCCCGCATTGAGGCGCTTAACGGCGAACCCCATCGCCTTAGCATTTCTAAAATCAAAAAACAGAACAGCCGCTTTTCCTCTTATGGATAAATCAGTATTGTGTCCCCTGTGCGCCAAAGAAACCGCCGCCTAAAGCCGTTAGCA
>PCWA01000089.1:28608-52684 GCA_002796125.1 Candidatus Ghiorseimicrobium undicola | reverse complement strand
AAAACTTATCCATAATTATTTTTCTTTGTTTGGCCTATATCTAAACGCACGGCGAAAGCCTACACCCTCTACTTCTTTCACAGTAGCACAATAAAATTCACCACGCGATTTTTCAATTTTTGTTTTGTCATATTGTTGGTCAAATGGCAGATGATAAATTTTTGAATCATCAACTCTTGAGATATTACATTTTATTGCGGCGTATTCCTTATTCATTTTGAAATTTTCTTTCAAATCAATCTTAAGCTCTTTGGCGAATCTTCGAGCTAAATCAGATAATTGAGTAGATGTATAGAAAATTGCCTGAACTTTCTTGTCGGGATTTTCATCTTTATATTGAAAGACTGTGCCAGATAAATAGAGATAAATAGGGACAGCGCCTATTTTTTTCATTTAGTAAAAAGTAGCGGCGTCCTGATTTCAAGCTTAAATCTTTTTTAGCTTCTTAAGATATTTTAAATCTTCTAAATCTTTTGGCCGGCCTGCGGCGCGTTTCATCTTGATTATATCTCCAAGGGAAGGAAAATAAACAAACGTATCGCCGTATTTTGCCCGGACTTTATTCTTCCAAACTCTATCAAAGGTAACGCCCTTAACAAAAGGATGGTTATCTGTTTCTACGGCGTACTGACGGATAAACAGCTTCTTCTTTAATAAATCTTCAGTTTTAATATCAGCTACATCATAACCAAACGCTTTTAAGGCTTGCCAGGCCCGCTCGGCATTTTTTTCATCCGGCCTGATGAAAATATCAATGTCTAAAGTCGCGCGCGTAACCGTGCACCGGAAAAGCGCTCGCCCCAATAACTACAAAATCAACTTTATGCCCTTTTAACGATTTTAAAAGCTCTTCTGTGTCCACTTTTTTCCAATAAATCAACTATCTCTTTAGTCTTACGCCTCATTAGATTAAACCTCTGCTTGACCGAAAGCGATTTAAGATACCTTAGCTCAAAATCTATCTCTTTTTTTTCATTATGCCTTTTTAATTTTAAAATTGACGCCATTATTCACCCTTATTGTTTTTCAACGCAATATTTTCCACGCGCCCGTCGTAAAAATTAGTATATATCATAATACCGTGAGACGCAATGCTTATTTCTTTTCTAATGTTGCGAAAATTTATCCCCGCTCTTTTTATGGGTTGGATAATTTTTCGCTAGAGGAAGAAAAACGGAGGCGGAAGGATTCGAACCTTCGATCCCTTGCGAGACACCGGTTTTCGAGACCGGCGCACTAAACCAGCTATGCGACGCCTCCTAAATTTTTCCGCCGAAGGCGAGACCTCCCCAGCTTTGCTGGCGGGCGAGAGCGGCCCGTTATGACCACTTCGGTACCTCTCCAAAATTTTTTACAAAATTTTGGATATGAATTTTATCTATGGACTATCGGTTATAGACTGTTTTTAATAGCTCAGCGAGCCGGCTTTAGGCCTGTGATAACTATTATTAAACTCTACGCCTGCCTCCGGGAATGCCTTTAACGTAAATACTACAAAAATTTCTTCCCCGTGGTCGCGCCTTACATTATATGTAACTCCCATACGCCAACAATGCAAGTCTTTGTAAATTGTGTATTCCTGCTCACGTATACCGCCGGTCTCCCTTTCCCATCTTTCATAAACTTTAAACTTCCAGTCTTTATTCAATCGGTAGGTAAGCTGGGTGGTAAATTGATTGCGGTTATCGCGGTCGTAACGGTATCCGGCTCCGAAAAAGAACTTATATTCGTCCTCTTCATCCTCTTCCTTTTCGCCGGTTAAAACCAAGTCAAAGTTTGCCGTCTTAAACGCCCGGTCATCTTTATCGTATGTGCTGTCTGCCTCAAACCTTACCCAGCTAAAAGGCGTTATTTCCAAGTCCAGCCCGATATCGCCGAAACGCGAACCTTGCGGCTCCTGCTTAAAAGCATAACTACTGCTCATAATGAATCTCACCAGATCAACATTTTCACCATTTCTTTTTGTCTGCAGTTTATTTTCCAGGCCTAATGTCGCGACATTGGATTTAGTGACGGAATCTAAGGCATCAAAAGCATATAATTCTTCAGAGGGCACTGTAGGGCTATGCGTATAATCATAGCGTATGGAAGGGGTAATAACATGGCGCAGCTTGTGAATATCCAGGCGCAGGAAATCCGTGTCAATATCGAAAATACGGTAAAATTTGGTACTCATGTCTATGCCGGTTGCGAAAATACCGCGCAACGGTTCATCACTGTCTGAATCAAGGTCGCGGGTATAATAAGTCCACCTGCCGGATACATAAGGGGTAGTTTCAATAAACGCTATTTTTTTAGGGTAAGAAAGTTTATTTAAGCTGTCAATCCTGTTTACGTTTTCATCTATATCGGATGGGGACGCGGTCTTATTATTCAGGTTAGCCGCGCTCTGCGTACCGCTGTAATAAAAATTCGTATCTCCTATCTCACTGCTGGAGATATCCCATTTTATCTCCGGTAATTTTTCAAGCTCGGTGTTAAAGCGGTTTACCCTTTTCTCTGCCAAAACGCTCAATGTGGAAAAAGGCATGAGCTTGGTAAATAAAGCGTAGGTATTGGATGAGGCGACTATTTCGCTTTCGCGCAAAAAATAATCCTGAAGAAATTCCGCATCGCTTAAGCGGTTATACTCAAGCTTTAAGGAACTCGTTTCGTCTATGTCCCAGTTATGACGCAGGCTGATTCTAAACCTTTCCCGCTCGGTAGTACCACGGGATACTTCTTCAACTTCTTGTTTAAGCAGCTCCTCTTTAACGTTCTCAACAAGCGAATCCTTCCACGGGCGTTTTAACATTATATCCCTTTCATGCGTATAATAGGCGCGTAGAAAACCCTCACCGAAAAGCTTAGTATCATACTTAGTATCAAATCCGGAAGCAAAATCCTTGCGTTCACGGTAATCCAGATGAATCCTGCCCATAAAATTATCATTGATGTAATAACGCCAGGCGCTCAACATATATACACCCCAATCCTTAGACATACCCGGAGTGACCGTAACCCTCGGGCGCTTATCGCTTAAGGGATGCACATATTGAGGAAGATAAAAAAGCGAGGAATTATAAAGCATGGCGCTTAAATCATGGGCGGAAATCCTCTCCCCCATTACAAAATCTATCATTTTTGAACGCAGGCGGTAATGCGGTTTTTCCTTATCGCAAGTAGTAAAATACCCATTATACATCTTTACCTGGATATCTGAAACCTTCTCAACGTAATCGGCGCGCGCGTAGAAAGGCGGGGACATAATTTTCACCTTACGCATGAAACCTTTTTTGGTATTAAGGTTATAACGCGCCTCATCCGCTAATATGATGCCGCTGTCGGTTTCTATCCTTACATTACCGAAGGCCTCGGCATCCTTAGTTATAGTATTTACACTTATTTTATCGCAGGTAAGTTTTGATTCTTTATAGATGATTACGACGTTTCCGCTGGCGTTAACTTTATTTTCTGAGCTTATCATTTCCACTGTATCGCCGTCTACGACAATCGGCTCTTCGGAATCAGCGGCAGACAAATGGCAGATGGCAGACGGCAGATGGCAGACGGCAAAAAGAACAGTTAAGATAAGGAAATTTTTGGCTGAATTGCTGTGATTTAACATTTATTTTCAGATAAGAGAAGTGCCGCGCCGATTATTCCGGCATCGTCTCCAAGTTTAGCTCTGGCAATCTTTGCGATTGTTTTAGCCGGGCTCATTGCCCGCGCTTTAATCACTTTTCTTGTTGCGCCAAAGATAAAACTTCCAGCACCGGAAACTCCACCGCCTATAACAATCAAATCGGGGTTTAAAAGATTAACTACCCCGCTTAAAGCTATGCCTAAAAATCTACCTACTCTATGCCAGATAGACAACGCCTCCTTATTACCTTTTCTTGCCAAAACAGTTAATTCTTCTAAGTTTTTTATTTTCAATGACTTTTGCGCCAAATTTAATATATGTTGATTGCCTATATAGCTCTCCAAACACCCATTTGAGCCGCATCCGCATTTTGGCCCGAATTCATTAACCGGCACATGGCCGACTTCTCCGGCTGAGAAACTTGAGCCGCGGTAAAGCCTGCCTCCCAATATTATTCCCGCGCCCACGCCTGTACCAAGCGTTAAGCAAAGCATATTTACAGCGCCAATACCCGCGCCTTTTTTAAATTCCGCCAAAGCAATCAAGTTAACATCATTATCTATTAAAGTGCTGATGCCGGTTTTTCTTCTAATTATTCCAGAAAGAGGAACCTCTCTCCATCCGGGGATATTAGGAAAATAATGCGCTATGCCGCGCGCGCTATCAATAGGCCCGGGCAGGCCTATGCCTATGCCTAAAACCGAGCTTTTTTTTATGCCGTGCTTGTCAAGCAAACAGGTTATATTCAGGCATAACGCCTCAATCAAAAGATTTTTAGTTTTAAATTCTTTGGTGGAAAATACCACCCTATCCTTTATATTAAGACACTTATCCAAAAGGCCTATTTTGGTATTTGTCCCGCCTAAATCTATGCCGATAATAAAATTTTTGCCCATTGCAGAGTTTTATATAAGCGGATTAACAAGCTTGTGTTTTGAAAATTATACCATTGGATATTTCGGCAGGCAAGATTTATTATAGATAAACTACGTCTTGATCTTGGTGATACAGGGAGAGGAATAAAAGCATATATTCGCGTAAATGCCGCGTAAGCAAATAATTATTACGCACATTTTCCCTGCCGTTTTGCGCCAGGCGCCGCGCATAAGCCGGGCTGTTTAAAAGCTGTTTTACGGCAAAACTTGCCCCTTCAATCGAATGGCAAAGCAGGCCGGAATATTTATGCTTTATCTGCAGGCGTATCCCGCCTACGTTTGAGGCGACTACCGGCTTCTCCTTCCATAGGGCCTCGGCAACGGTAAGGCCAAAGCCTTCCCGGATTGATTTCTGCAGAATAATATCCGAGGCGCGCTGCAGGGCGTTTATAATTATGTCATTATGCGGCAGGAGAAGAATATGTATGTCGGGGTCTTTCGCCGCTCTTTCCTGGACTTCGTTTAAGACCTTTATCGATTCCGGGTCATCGCTGGCCGTACCGCCGGCAAGAATAAGCCGGCAGTCGATATAACGCTTCACCTGCTTATAAACTTCTATAACTCCTACCGGGTCCTTTAAATAATCAAACCTTGAGATTTGAGTTATTATAGGCTTGTCTTTCGGTATCTCATATTTATTTAAAACTTCTTCTATGGTTTCCGGGGGCAATTCTTTATTCTTATCGCTTAACGGGTCGATAGACGGTGAAATCAAAAACTGCCTTATATCAAGCTGCTGCGAAAAGGTCGGCGAAGAAAACACCGCCGCCTCATAAGAAGCGATAAAATTCCTTAAAAAATTCCAAACCTTTTGGTCTGGTTTAGAAACGTCTATATGGCATCTCCAGATCCATTTATTGTCTTTTTTCTTTTTAACCAAAGCTATTGGTTGCGGGTCATGCACAAAAACAATATCGCCGTATGTATTTATATCCCGGATATTTTCTTCGCTTGCCTTCATAAAAACATCAAAATCCCCGTCTCCTATTTCCTCTTGCCTGCCATGCAGAGCGTTGTGGAATTTTTTGGTGACATCAAAAAACTCCTCTCCGCCTTTTATGACATCCCAGCGGGCATCAACGCCGAGCTCTTTTAAAAGCGGAATCATGCGGTTTAATATTTCCGCTACTCCCCCGCCCAATGACGTAGAATTTATATTCTGTATCACTTTTCCGCTCAATCTAGTAGCCAGAATTTTAAGGTCATCAATAACCGAACTGCCTACTATAGGGACATAACTCTCCAGCCTGCTCATTTTTCCTTCCTATGCCTCTATTTTATGTTTTATTTTTTTAATCAGCACGCTTCTTAAATCTTCCATGGTGCGCGTATATGGGTCAAGACGGGATATTTCATCGGCCAACTTTTTGTCCCCTATGGCCGTCTCAATCCAATAGGAAAAATCATTTGTCTTCTTCTCCAGGCGCAGGCGCGCCTCGAAAATATGAAAATATATTGAATCTATGGTTATTTTTTCCAATACCTTGGCAAAGTCATTTAAGGTATCCACGGTATAATCTGTGGGGATTATAAAACTTACCGATTTCATAAAGTGAAATTCTTCGCCGGCCCTGGCAAACCTTTTTTTTGACAATGGGTTATCTTCTAAATATCTATCGATACTACTGACTATTTTTTCCCTCAGGTCCCTGAGAGTGGAATACTGCATGGTATCTATGCTTGCCAGCCTCTCAGCCAGCTCATCTTCACCAAGTGCTTCCGCCACCCAATAGGAAAAATCATTCGGCGGCTCCGGAGAAAGGTATTGATGAATCTGTAGAAATCTGTGTGTATGATGATAGATCGAAGACCCCGGGACTTCCCTTATGCCTTCGCAAAGCTGGGCGGCATTGGCGGCCTTTAAGCCTATCATCTCAGTAAGGTGCAGGCGCGTATGAAACCTGAAAGATTCACTTGCTTTTATTGTCTTAACCATAGTTTTTTTCCAAAAATCCAATTAATTTGAGGACATCATTTACATTGCTCACAAAAAACTCAGCCCTGCTTTTATAGCTCTTTTTACCGACATATACGGATATGTCTGGGGCCTTCATTTTTTTAAATACGTCTTCATCGGTAGCGTCGTCTCCGATATATATCGTTACATGCCTTTTACCCGCCTTGGCGGACTTTCTAGCAGCCTTTGATATTTCATTAAGCGCGCTAAACTTATCCCATTTTATATTCGGCCTTACTTCCAGCACCTTTTTCCCAAATGATAAGCGTACTTTTTTCCCGGCCGCGTAGCCGTCAACTATATTATGGAACACTTTCTTAACTCCGTCAACAGCAGTTTTCTTGACGTTACGATAGTGCAGGCTCAAGCCCACCCCTTTATCCTCAAGGATTATCCCGCCCACTGATGGCAATTCATGTTTTAGCCGCGATTTTATCTGCCGGATATACGGACGAGCAGCCAGACAGGCCGGATGAATAAATTTTATACCCGGGCCTTTTATCTCAAAACCGTGGCTGCCCGCGTAAAATATGCCTTTGACTTTAACCATTTTTTCTATATCCGAAAGCCTTCTCCCGCTTATTACCGCCAGAGAGATATTTTTTTTATTTGACAACCTTGACAATAAGGCGCGCGCGGGATAGCGCATCACGGCGCGGCTGGGCCGGGAAACAATCGGGGTCAATGTACCGTCATAGTCCAGGGCCAAAAAGATACGGCCTGATTTTCTTATGCGCTTGTTTATTTCCTCAAGATTTTTCCAGATAAGCCTCATTGTCAATATTCTGCCCTATTAATAATTTCCCGTCAGAAAAAAACCTGCGCTAAATAAAACAGCTCAAACTAAAAACAGCAATTTAGGCGCAGGATAAAATATTTTTATTTTTGGTTAAAAAATCTGATTAATGGTAATGTAACCGGGAGAGAAAAATACCAGCCCGATAAAAACCGCAACTATTATTGCCCATCCGATAAACGCGGACAGCGTATTTAACAAAGTTTCTTTTTTAAAGACTTTGCGTATGTCGCATGTCAGCCCGACCGCGGCAAGAGCGGCGCCGAAAATCAGCTTATACATCGGCCTTATCGCGTCGGAATAATTGCCCAGGGGAGTGAATGTAAATAATAAAGCCGCTCCAAAAAATAAAAAACCGATAGTAAAACCGTATTTAATTACCGACAGGCGCACTTCGCTATTGATGTTCTTTTTACCCAGCTGGCTCAATAATAAAATAACAAACCCCAATGGTACAATAAATATAGAGCGTATATGCTTTACGTTTAAAGCCAGCGTATCCAGGCCCTTTTCCATGAATTTCCCGGCAGTTTCTACCAGGCCTTCCTGATTAAGCGTCATACCGCAAAATACGGCGAACTTTTCTCCGTAAATATCTATATCGGCCGTAAAAAATTTACTGAAAAATACTGTTGTGCAAAAAAATGATAAGGCGCCGACAACTAATACGGCGATAACCGCCCGGGTAACATCCTCTTCTTCGGCATCCACCATGGGAGAACCAACGGCAACCGCGGCTATCCCGCATATGGCAGAACCGCAGGCAGTAAGAAGATTGGTCTTATTATTTATCCTGAAAATCTTATTTATAAAATATACCGCTAAAAAACATATGGCAACATCTACAATACATAAAAATAAAATATTACTTCCTATAACACAGCATAAAGAAAGCTTTTCGAAATTAACTTCCGTTCCGTACATCAGAAGGCCCAAGGGCAGGAGTATATCCTTGCATAAAGCAGTCCCTATCCAAAGCGAATTTTTACGCGGGAAACAGGAGCCCACAAGCACGCCCAGTATTATGGCAAGCGCGAAACTATCCAGAAATTTATGTAATCCGGATAAAAAATAGCTTATGAAAGAAATACCCAGCGCGATCAAAACTCCCGGTAAAGCTAATCTAAACAAACTGCTATTCTTAATCATTAGCTTATCCTCCCTGGCTGATTCCGGAAACGCTTAATGTGTCGGTTTTTAATATTTTTTTTGCCTCTTCAATGAGTTTGGCTTCCAAATCAGGGTCATCGGGTGTCAGGTCGGTAAAACTATCCACATCCTGGCCTATCTTATAGCTTAATAAAGCTACAGCCAGGTTTTTGAATACCGAGCGCGCTTTCACCACATCTACTATAGCTTTTAGCTTACCCGACATAATTTCTGCCTTTCATTTCCTTACTTTTATATTTAAAACATTATAGCAGTTTTCATAAACCTTGCAACCTGATAATTGGTATATTTTATTACACGCCTAAGAGAATTAATTAACGCTGGCCCTGCCGTATAATTCATGGCGTGCCATATTCCTCCCTTAGGCTCAGTCTCAAGAACTTATATTTACCATAAAGGCTTAAACCGCTTTTCTCCGCTTCCGAGAAATCAAAATTATATATTTTTTTTAATAATCGTTCATATTCCATAGACTGGTCAATATGCGCATACCAACTATAGCCTTCCAGAAGAATTATCTGCCTGGGGAAATCTTTAGTTTCGAAAAATATATCCAACGCGATGGCTTTCCTGGAAAAAGCGGAAATTATATAAGCCGGATCATAACTGAGTATATAGAGATTATCAGGCAGCCTGCCAAGCGAATCTTTTATAAAGGCATATTCCCGGAAAGTATCCCTCTGCCTTGTCATGCCAATTAATGTCTTAGTGACAAAAAATGAATTTGCGATAATCATCAAACAAGCCGCTATAATTGATATGAAAAATATCAACCGGGATTTTTTTAGATAATCCAATACGACATTGATTGCATATGCCGCAAAAAGAGAAAGCGGCACCGCGCAAGGAAGAAAATGCCGCTCGGAATCCGCAGTGGCAGAGGGAGAAAAAGTTCCGGAAAAAAAACACGTATAGATAAAGAAAAAAAATCCGAACCAGATAAATAATACATAAAATATGCTTGTTTTTTTTCTAAATAAAATAATTGAACCGATTAGAGAAAAAATACTTACTGCCGATAAATTAAATCTGGCGCTAAAGATATATTTAAAATTATCGAAAATATTCCGTAAGAAATAGGCAAAAGACCAAAAGCTGCCTCCGGAAGAAACTTTTTCTTGATGGATTATGAATGGAATCTGCTTTATCAAGGGAAGCGTGATAATAGCAAAGAAAAAAAATGATAAAAAGAATTCCTTCTTTCTTAATCTGCCTGCCTTAAACTCATTAAAAAGTACGGCAATATAAAAGAAAAATAAAATTATATTCTCCGGCCTGATATAACCGGCAAATAAAACAATTAATCCTCCTGCATACAGCAATGGTAAATTTCCTCTAGATTTAAAATATAGAATAACTGCCGATATGCCAAGACAGACAAAAAACAAAGAAGAAATATCGGAAGCAGCACTGCCGGAATATTTTAAATGCTGGGGCAAGAGGCTAAAGATAAAAGCGCTCCAGAGGCCTATGCCGGCATTCTCAAAAAGTAAATAGGCAATAATAAAAATTAACAGCGCGGATAAGCCGCCGAGAAAACAATTTAGAAAAAATGCCGCCTTTTGCGAATCGCCAAAAATATTCATCGAACGGCTGATTAAAAAGGGGTATCCTCCCGGGCGCCAGTCGCTGTTTAGGACAATCTCCGGAGACATCTTAGCGCCCTTTAGGGTATAGCCATGCATATCATGATAATGCATATTCTCCGCAATATTAAGGAAGTGGAACTCGTCGTAATAAACATGGTGCATATGCGGTACAATAAAAAAACGCAGCAGTATAGCGGAAATTAGTATTAGCAATAAAATAAATATTTTGCTCTTGCCTAATTTAGAGAACAAGCCTAACAAGAGACGATAATGATAAATAGTTAACGCTATTAATGCCAGAAAAATGGCCTTTAAGAATAAAATATAACTATTAAAAAATAAAACTTTTTCCATTATTTAAAATACAGCATCCGGAACCAATGTTGTTTGGATTTATTTTCACCGAGCAGTTTATTATTTTTAAAAATCTTAAAGCTATGATTATTCAATGCTATTTTATTGCCTTTTTTAATTATGGCCGCAAGTTTATTTATGGCTAATCATCCCTGCTGCCCTGCCCCATTTCCAATTCACCATATTCCTACCGGCATTTATTTTCTTTAAATATTTTAGTATGCAGATTGCGCAGGTGCAGAGCATCAGTTTTATTTTTTGGAAAAGATTATTTTTACATTTTTATGCATGTCTAAAATTTCATAATTCAGCCCTAAATCTTGCAGCAGGCCGATGATTTGTTCGATTATATATTTATCTTTCTTGTTGAGGCCGTCAAATGAACCGGCCCGCTTTAATCCGGAATAAACCTGTAATATAAACAGCTTGTGCTCCTGGCAGCTGTCCAATAGCGGATACTTTAAACATTTATTTTTAAAATTAGCAGTTATTACGCCTTTTTCTGTCTGTTTATGGCTGCACTTTTTCATGCTGGAGAATGCTTTCTCCAATGCTACCGCATCAAACATTCTATCTTTAAGGTTATTAACACAATAATCAAAATTAAATAAAATCTTTTTCGCTAATTTATTTTTTTTACTATCTTGATGATATAAGCTAAAAGCCAGATCAAACCAGTTATCCAAATTCTGATAATTTCTGCCGATGGCTTTTAAAAAATATCTTTCTGCGTTCCTATAATCTTCGTTTAAGTAACATATATGGCCGGCTAATGCGTATGTAAATTCGCTCTTTTCCAATTTTAGCCAGTGCTTGATTTTTTTAATTAGCAATGTTAATAATTTCGGCTGCTCAAACACTTTTTCTGCTAAAAGTTTGGATAAGTTATCCCTGCGGATATAACCATACTCAATTTTATTGGTTAAATGGGATGGGGCAATTCCAGTAATCATAAAAAAATCTTTTTTTATTCTTTCCATGCCTGTTTCCGTATGCGCATCATTGCGCAATCTTTAATTTCTTAACTATAGGGATGAATTCTCCGCTTCCTCTTTTTTCTGCATACCTCTTATAAACACCTTCGCATATCTTGTCAAATACACACCTGCCGCATTGACTAAATTTCTTTTTTTGCTTCAATCTTTCTTTGTATATATGATAAGTATGAACCGCGGATTTGCCGGGGTAGATGCCAAACATACGGCTTTTGTCCTTAACCGGCTTTTCAAATAAAAAATCCCTGAATTTTGGCTCAACAACGCAAAAAGGAAATCCTTCGATGATAACCGGCAATTTTGAATTGGCGGCAAGCCAAATTAAGGCATCGGTTAAAAAATGGCGGACTTCGTAATAATGCGGCATTATTGCTTCAAAATATGAGTAGCTACTGCCCCAGGGGGTCAAAAAAACAAAATGTACCGTGTCGATATCCATGTTGGAAATAAATTTTACCGTATAAAGCAAATGCTTATAATTTAATCTTGTCAGCATTATCTTTATAGTAATGCTTGTGCAGTATTTTCTTATATTTTTTATTCCCCTGATAGTTTCGTTAAAACTACCGAGAACCATCGTAGTTAAATCATGCGTACGCGGCTTGAAGCTTTCGATATGCGTAACAATATTTAAATTAAAGTATTCTAGCTGCCGACACAGGTTTTTATTCGAAAACATTCTGGCATTCGTTTCCAGCGTTATCTTATAACCTAATCTATAAGCGAATTCAATCAATAAAAAAAAATCTTTTCGAAAAGACGGCTCACCCCCTGTAATTATGACCTGTTCATAAGTATTTCTATATTTTTGGAGGGTCCCTTTAAGCGTAGGCAAATCAATGAATTTTTTAGGGTGGTTATCTCCGGTCACGCAAAAAATACACCGGCTGTTGCATAGATAGCCTATTTTTAGCTTTAATGTTTTTGACGGCCGATCTATAACATCCCGATATAATAATTCGATTTCCTGCGTATATTTATCTATATCTTTGAATTTAAAAACATCTCTGCTTGTTTTACATATATACCCTTTTATGACTTTTCGCATTATGTCAGACAATTCTTTTGCATTTTTAAATACTCGCGAGCCTTTATTGCCCCTAATCTTCTCTTTCATGCTTGCCTGGTTAGAAATAATTACCGGCACCTTGCAAAAAAACGACTCAAATAATGTCATCGGCCCGGTTTCTTCCCATAAAGAAGGAATAATAAGATAATCTATTCTGCTGAAAAAATCACGGTATATTTCCCTGTTCCTAATATTCTGCAATACTTTTATTACGTTATATTTTACGATTTTTTCCAGGTATCTCTTTTCTGCGGGATTATCTAAATTACAGCGCAGGCCCATCAGTATTTCATACTTATGATTTCTTAAGCGCTTGAGGGCATCCTCAATTACGGATATGCCTTTTAAAAAATGCAAACTGCCGAGATATCCGAATACGGGGTAAGTGTCTTTTTTCTTGATAATTTTATCTATTGCCGGAAGCGCAATGCCATAATAAAGCATAACAAATTTCTGGCTCTTGCCACAAATACCCTCTAATACCCGTTTCTGCGCATAAGAACAGCATATTACTTTATCGCTCATATTTATTATCGATATAATCATCTCTTTTCGTAACTGATTATATGCTGATAATGCCATGCCTCTTTCTCCAGCCAGCTTTTTAACTTCGCCGCAATTGCAATCGGATAATGCCTTTATAGAGCATTTTTTTGTTCCATCATGCAAAACCCCTTTTAAGCATAATAAAGAGTGGTCATGAAGGATTAATATTTTTTTCACGCCGAGGCTTGAGGCGGCATTTAAAATAGGTATTACATTAACCCCGGAAAAAAGATGCACATGAATTAAATCAGGCCTGTATTTTTTTAATAATGGATTAAATAGCCGTTGTAATCCGATATCAAAACTATAATCGCAAGTTTTTCCCAGCTTTATTTCTATGTATGTAATTTTATCTTTCTTGTAAGTTGCCGCCAATTTAGGCGTAGTACCTTGCGAAAAAGATAGTGTGAAATAAAAAACAGAATGCACAGAGCTTTGTTTCTTTATCAATCCCCATAGGCAGGGATGATATCTATTAGGAGATATATGCATTATTTTCATAATAAAGGCCGCTTAACTAAATTGTATTAAAAAAGGGTATTCTGGAGCAAATGTATTCAAGGGAACATCCAAATTCTTGAGAATCTTATTTCTTTTAAACAAAACTATACTTCTCCCTTTCAATTCTAACCTATCTATTTTTTTAAAATCTGCGCTATATCTATCTTCATGCCTATGCGGAGCAGGAAAATATGCTCTCTTAAACCTGACCAGATTGCCTCTTAACTCGCCGTCAAAACAATAGAATTTTCTTTCATAGAATACAAGAAACGGCATCTTGAGCCGGCTATCGGTTATCTTGACATATTCCGGCTCGCGCTTTTTAATTTCGTTTCTTAATTTATTCGCCAGTTTTATTGTCTGGCGGCATGAATAACTACAAGGCATATGATATATATAAGAAAATACTGTATCTTTTAAAAAAGGATTGCAGAGAAACGACGGATTAGCTTTAGTATTTAAATAAGCCTGGTAGAGATGGCTAAATTTAAGCCAATCATTATATTTACGGAAGAATTTTATACAGCATTCAGGATAACCTAAAATATATCCGTATTTTAAGCTGTCTATCCGCGGTTGAAATATTACCCGATTGCCTATAATTACCGGATACCACATACATTTTTCGAATAATCTTTTGTCTTTAGAGATAAATACATGCACTTGCCCATCTTCTCTAGAGCCTAAGGGGTGGCCGTATGCGCTGGTAGTAGAAAGAAACTCCCTGCCTAAAACATTATCCGGTACGGATTCTTTATTTACGTTTTCAAAAATAACATCTTCCCGAACATATAAATTATATTTTTTACATATTTTACGGAATTCCTTCACTTTTTTTACCGGCATCCAGTCATCCATTAATGGCTTTATGCCCAAAACCAATGACATAAACATTGTTAACTGTCCGTGCCCTTGTTTTATTAAAGCATAATCCCGGCAAAAATTACGGGGAATATAAGGTTCTAATAATGCGCTATCCATGATATAATAGAATATAATTTTTAATTCTTCTCCATCATGCCCTAAAAGAAATACCCATGCAGCCAAATAAAGAATTCTGTTCGATAATTATAAGCCCTTATTGCAGTAATAATTGCGTATTTTGCCGGCCACAAGGAACAAGCAATAAAATATCTCCCTATGAACTATCTAAGCTTGAACAGGATATTTCCGCCTCTATCAAAGAATTTAGGAAAAAAGGTTATAACCGCATAGAAATATCCGGGGCTGATCCGCTTGAATATGGCAAACTACCTGAATTAATAACCACTCTTAATACAAATGGCTATAAATGGATTCGCATATCCACAAACGGCGTAAAATTATCGGATATCAATTTTACAAAAACAATTCTAAAGAAAAAGGTAGATATATTAAGAATCGCGCTTTATGGTTCTACTGCCCCCATCCATGATTCGGTAACAGGCGCCAAAGGCAGCTTCAATCAAACAATAGAAGGTATAAAAAATATTAAAAAAGCTGCCAAGCATACAAAAATATTGCTAACCTCCCTGCTGTTAAAACAAAATGCCCTCAACTTAAATTCAATTTTTGATCTTATGCATAACCTGGGATGCGATGATCTGTATTTTTCTCCGGTATTCATATCAAACGGTGACTACAGTTACTATATTCCGCATAAAATGCAAGGCCATTTCCTAAGAAAATTAATCAAGCATGCCCTCAAATCTAAGAAAAAAATACGCTTCAGAGAAACTCCTTTTTGTATTATCGGCTACGATAATGATTTCACCAACAATAAAGGCAAAGTAGCACACCTAGGCAGTAAATTTCAGCCCCTAACTCAACACCGGACGAAGGTTATAGATCTCCCTTCTTATCGAAAGAAAATAAAGATTAATATATGTAAAAATTGCTCAGTCAGCTATAAATGCGACGGTTTTCTTATGAATGATATCCTAAAATACGGTTCAGGTAATTTAAAAGCTGTTAAAAATTAACTTAAAAATCACCTGCGCTTCCCCTCCCTCCTTGCTCTATAGTGCCTGCTAAAAAATGAACATCCGAATGGCTTAAAACAGTTTTATATGTGTTGAACCATCCAAATAAGAAATATAATTCTTTAAGCTTGCTAAAAATTTCGCTATTTTTTTTCATAATTGTATTCTGTTTTAAAAATGATATAAATTTTTTATCATGATAAATCCTGTCATTGAGCGGATATGTATTGTTATTTGTAGAGGATAATTTTCGTAAGGTATCTTTTTTTCGGAGAAATTTATAAGTCCAGGGGATATCAAAATAAGAGCGGTAATATTTTTCAAAAACTTTTTCATATAAGTTATAATGCATGTATTTTTCATATTCAAATGCGCAAAGTAGGCTGATGAACTTTGAATCAGCAAAAGGATGCAAAAAACGATAAGAAAAAAAACTTGGCGGCTTAGCCCATGAAAGCGAATGATGGACGTTAAGATACGCCCTCCCTATATGAGCTAGGAAAAGATATATTGGATTATCGCTTTCGTTAAAATAACGTAAAGTTTTAATATTGCCTTCATTTCTTAGAGCTTTTAGCAAGAAATTGCGTGTAAAAATTTTGCTGGCTCTTATTATAAAATTATGTTTAATGCTCCTACTGAACCAAAAAGGAATATAGCCAAAAGCTTCTGTCCCGAATAAACCCGTAAATCGCGGAGAAATAAAAAATTCTAAATTGACTAAACGGTTAAAACTCAGAGAACAAGTATTTTTATGTTGAGAGATAAACTCGTTTGTTTTTTCCCTTCGATAGGTTAAATCTAAAAATAACCGTTCATTTGAATCCATATCCATAGACTGTTTTTGTATAATATGTCCGAATTTAATTTTTTTCGCAATTTTTTTAGCGATATTTAAATCAGTATTATTTCCGCTTACAGTATAAGCGATTATTTTTTTATTTAAGCTCATCAGATTTGCTATGATAAAACGCGTATCCCAGCCGCCACTTAATTCTGAAAATATGTATCTATGATTTTTATTGATTCGAATCTGAACAGCCTCGTTAAATATATCTTTTGTGAATTGAATTTTTCCTCTCTCAGACATATTGTTTATATTCATCGCCTTAAAATTTATATATTTTTTGTTGCTTATCTTTCTGCCGTCAAAATTTAAAATCGTGCCGGGAGCTTGATTATAAAGACCGCTAATAAATGTTTTCCCATCCGGAACAAAACCATAGGAAATAAATTTGGCTATGGCATTATAGTCTAACCGGTTATTTACATTTAGCCATATGATCGGCTCAGGCTCACTACAGAAAAAAAATCCGTTATCAGTGCGATAAATATACATAGGGGATAAACCCATATTATCGTTTATTAAGAATATCTGCTTTTTATCAACTATAATTATATTAAAAACACCCCTTAAATATTTAACAAAACTCAAGCTACTTTTGTTATATTCGCTAATTATCATTTTTGCTATATTTTCTCCTGTAAGAATTTTGAGTGATTTATTATCATGCGCATAAATATTGCCTACTATAAAACATGCCTTTTTATTATTTTTATCAATGAAAGAAAAATTTTCTGCTTCCTTTTTTTTAAATATTTCATGGATAAGAAAAAGGTATCCCTGATTGAAAATTGTAAATTGCCCAAACATGTTTTTAACTTTAAACAGCTGGGCCATTCGGCTAGTAAATGCTTTATGAGAATTACTAACACCATAAAAACCAAATATTCTTAGCATATAGAGTCCTAACGCTAATCTAAACTAAATCCATGATAAGATACGCACCTATTACACCCATATTTTTCTACTTTATTCCTAATCAATTCTGCTTTTTTGGAATGCCATATATCCTCCAGGCATTTATCGTTAATATTGCCTATATGGTCAGAGTAAATGCAGGAATAAATTTTCCCATTCGGCATAACAAATATACGGTTAAAAGGCGCCGAACAAGCTTCGGGCTTCTTTTTACCTGATAAGAATTCAATTGTCTTCTTAATAAAATAAGCATCTTTCCTGTCCAGTTCCAGCAAATCAACATAAATTAACGACAAATCATTAATAATAGAATTCCGCATTTCCTTGCTAAATTTAAAAATACTATTGTTGAAAATTGCATTAGTATAATTCTTCGCATTTTCGACCAATTTAATCTTAAGCCGGAAGTTATTTAACTTCGCAAAATTATATGCAGGAATAATATCTTTGTAATTAATCGGGGTTACCGTAAATTTTAGTTTAACCTTTATATCTGAAAATTCATCTTTAATAGATACCGCCTTATTCAAGGCTACAAACGGAGAATTACCTCTTTGCTTATAATGCTTAGTGACGCCATCAAAACTTATACATAAAGAAAGGTGCTTTCTGTGTTTTTTTAATCCAGCCAAGAAATCTAACATGGCCTCTCCTAAAGTACCATTCGTTGTTATGGCTTTTAAAGAACCAGGCCTTGTTTTTAAAATCAATTCTGTAAGTAATGCTAAATTCTTATATAAAAAAGGCTCGCCCCCAGTCAAAGCAATATCTGTATTATCGTCTAATATGCTGGATTCCAACATTTTCCTTACATTATCTAACCTGATATCTTTCTTGTGCTTCTCTTGCCAAATATCGCAATATTCACAACTTAAATTGCATCTATTGGTTATGGAAATATTTATATATTTTATTTTATTAATCATTATCAAATAAATAGCTTTATCAACCTATGGTTTAAATCTCGGCTGCCTTCATTACAATTTACACAACATGAAAGACTAGATTTTTCTATGGTGCATTTTTTAATAAATTCCCGGTATTTATTCGTATTTAAAATTTCTTGTAAGGAGACATTAAAGATATTGCCGATTTTGAATTTTTTTATGTCCTTGCCCACAATATAACAGCAAGGAATAACAGTGCCGTCAGAATTTATAACCAATTCTTTCAACGGCTTTAGGCATTTGTTGCTCCCTCTTTTTTGAATATACCTGCTATGTTGCGGATAAACAGGCAAAAGATATTTCCATTTATGTTTTTTTATCAACACTGTTTTCAATCGTAAAAAATCTACCCCTAAATTCATTGCTAAATTTGCGATATCGGCAATCTCATGCTCGTTATGCCTCATAATTATGAATTGAACTTCAATGCTTAAATTACTGCCTGCTGCCTTTTTGGCCCTAGCCAGATTATGTATATTTGAAACTACTCTTTGAAAACGACCTCCAATCCTGAATTTATCATAGGTTTCTTTAATCGCGCCATCTAAAGAAATGCTTAGATAATCTAATCCTGAGTTTAATATTTTTTTTATTTTCGGTTTAGTCAAATGCATGCCGTTTGTTGCTACTTTAACATAATGAATCCCTTTATTCTTAGCATAAAAAACCATTTCCATTAAATTATTATTGACAAAAGGCTCGCCATAATTATAAAGACTCAATGTTTTTATTAAATTGGCATTTGCATCAATTATCCTTTTAAATTCTTTTATCCCCATGTCTCGTTTATTTCTACCGTCTTGGTGAGAAAAACAAGTCGGGCATCTTAAAGTGCATCTATTAGTCGGTTCTATCATTAAATTTAGCATGATTTTAATTATTGAATAATTGCTTTGGGCATATTTTTTGCCTTTTTAAACATTCCCTCTAAAAAAGCATAACGTGTGCAATTGTGGCATTTTTGCCATAATTCATCTTTTATGCTCATAGAATATTTCATTTTCTTTCTAACCGCAGAAAATTTTTTGCTGCGCCAAATTTCTTTGAATGAATTTTTGTAGATATTCCCTGCGGTAAGAATGTCAACATAGTGACAACAGGAATATACGTTGCCATCTATATCAATCGCAACATAAAACCAACCTGCGCAACATTTAAACTGATTGTTAAAAATTTTCCTGTAATAGGTTAAATTATTATCCCTGCCGGAAGAATCTCGGAAGGCATCATCTTTGCCAGACTTCATTCTTGATATGATGCCGTATAAATACAATAAATTACTTCGTTTAAGAAAAGGGTCATTCTGATTTATTATTTTTTTTAAGTTTGAATGTAGTTTTATTGCCTTATTTCTGTCGAGTATTAAACTTTCCGTATCTGATGTCGCAAACATTAACCTAAATTCTATATAATCAAGAGCGTAATCTCTCCCTATTTTTAACATATCTTCTATTTCAAGGAAATTTAGCGCATTTATCAAATAAACTACCCTAATTTTAGGAAAACCTTGAATACGCTTTATGCCGGAAAGGACTTTTATTTTATTGTGTATATCGTCAAATACATTTCGGTCATTATATTGCAGATTCCTGAATGTTTTTTCTCTTGCAGATGAAAGATTTATATTAAAATCATCTACCTTGGAAAGCAGACGAATCTCTTTTATATCAAAAGAACCATTAGTACAAAAAGATAGCTTTATTTTTTTCGCTTTTACGTATTCAATCATGTCATATATATGCGGATGCAAGAAAGGTTCTCCCTTTCCTAAAAGCGTAATTTGCGCTACGTTCAAAGAACTGCAATCATCAACTATATTTTTAAAAATATTGAAACTCATATAAAATTCCTGCTCTGATCTACGAACTTTTTTAAGTTTTGAATGCAGAGAGCAATATAAACAATTAAAATTGCATTGATTGGTCAAGTTAATAGAAACATGCTTGGGACCAGCGAAGATTCTATTTTTTAAGAAACCGGTTAATCTCAATAAATCTCTCTGCATTTTTTTATATTTAAGCTTGTTTTAAGTTTTAACTTACAGCATCTTCGGCAAATAGGGAAAAATTTACCTCTTTGCAGATAACTATGAGCCTGCGAAACATCAAAGATATCCCTTATAAATTCACAAGTGATCCTCCTGCCTTGGCTGTCCAACCTATAATTATACAACTGATTGCAGGCGATGCCTTTTTTATCCGACATTTTTCCGTTTAGAAAATCATAGAGGTTATTTTTCATAAGCGCTGGCTCAAATGCGATAGAAATATTATATTTCTTTTCTAAAAAATTTAAACTGCTAAACAATGCTTCAATCTTATCGCGGCTCTCCGCCGGATTTTTAATTACCGGGCCTTGAATTTTTATAGACGGAACCATATCTTTAGCTAGCCTGCGGCTATCCCTATCTAAACTCATTCCATAAATAATTTTTTGGTTTCTTATTCCCAGTTTGATCAGCTGCTGTGATAATTTCGGAATTTCCCGCAAATTATCATTTTTCATAACCGAAGAGATATTTAGATTTAAAAAATCCTTTGTTAATTTTATGGCATTTATGCACTTTTTAAAAACTCCCCTCCCTCTTTGCGCATCATGATACTTTTCAGGGCCATCTAAAGAAAAGTTTATTTTTTTTAATCCCGCAAATTTTTTCAATCTTTCGGCTATCTTCTCATTAAGCAGTGTGCCGTTAGTGGTAATTTCATATGTAATGGATTTCTTATCTAATAAATCCATCATGTTAAAAAAATGCTTATTTAAAAATGGCTCCCCCCCGACAAAAGAAACATGTACAATATCCTTATATTTATCTATCAATTTTTTAAATTTAACCGCATCCATATCTCTGTTATGTCTTGCCTTTTTTTCTATCCTTACTTCCTTTTGCGTGCACATAGAACAGCTTAAATTGCATCTAGCGGTAGTTTCAAAATTAGCGGTTTTTCTTTTAAAATTATATACTGAATAATTTTTATATACGCCGCACATCAACATGCAGGAATGGCATCTATCCATACCCCTTATTCTGTTGTGCCATATATTAGTTAGTCTTTTTTTTGATAAAGTACCCAAAGAAGGCATTTTGAGGCAAGAATAGCATGAACCATCCGGCATTATGGTTACATCATTATCTAAAACAGAACATAGATTTGGTTTATTTTTCCCGAATAAATAAAAAGGAATGTCCTTAAAAAATTCGGCTTTTTTAAAATCTCCTTTTCTGTAGGCTTCATCAGAAACAAAAAATGCCTGGTTACGGATTACACACAGTTGTTCCTTGCTAAAATTAAATCGAAGTGGTGATATTTTATTTGTATAACTTTTTATATTTTCTGCCGGCTTAAAAGAAAATCCGCAATTCAACTTATCAGCCAATTTATAGACTTTGATTATTTGATTATAATTTTGCGGCATTATGGTTAGCTTAAGTTCTATTTTTTGGCTCGGCCTAACTTTCTTGATTCTATGGATTGTCTCTATCGCCTTATTAAACGCTCCCTCCCGCCCTCTTATTAAGTCATGTGCCCTGCCAATACCGTCGATACTAATATTTAATTTAAAGTTTAAAGAGATATTCAGTTTTATAAAATTAATAATCCTGTCTTGCAATAATCCATTAGTTGAAATTGTTTTAAGGCTGCCCGGGAAAGCACCCTCGATTTCACGCGTTATTTCCGGCAAGTTCTTTGTTAAAAATGGCTCCCCGCCGCCCAACGATATATCAAAATCATGGCCATAGCGCTTATAACTTTCCCGGATAAGGGGATCGCCTAAAACATTTTTTACTGCCTTGCTGGATATTTCTATGGCAGGCCGCTGTTTCCATATATCGCAATGCTTACAGCGACAATTGCATTTGCTGGTAACCATCCAGTTAATTGATCGGATTAAATTCATCTAATTAAAAACTTTAGTGTATAATCTATAACCTTTTTTACATTCTCTGCAAATCCCTTTGCCAGGAATAGCGCTATTTATGAAATTAAAATATGCATCTGACGATACTACATCTATAAAATCATCATTATTAATATTACCCAAATTGACCGGGTAATCGTCTAAATAGCAACAAGGGCATATTTTGCCATCGGAATTTATCCTTACCTCATTTTTAGCCAATGCGCAGAGTTTCTGGCTATCAAATTCAAAGATGGATTTTAGTTTATCAATATAATGATTTTTATCCGCGAATATTTTTTTTAAAATCTGCCTTGCGTTCAAATTATCTAAATCTTTAAAAAATGGATTTATTTTTATTTTTATATTATTTTGAAGCGATTTTGCTAAAATTAAAGGTGCTTCATCAAAATAAAACGACTCTAAATCATGGCGTTTGAAAACTGAATTATTCAGACCATTCATGCTTGTATCCAGCAGAGTAAATGCCATTGAATTGATATTGCCAGAAAAAAGATCAACCATTTTATGAATAGCCCTGAAATTATCCGGCCGGATACATATATTCATATTCAGATATTTACCGCGCCTGCTTAAATATTTAATTGAATTAAGTGTCCGCTTAAAAGCTCCCCGCCTCCCCCTGATAACATCATTTATTGATGCTGTGTGAGAATCCAAAGAAAATATCACGTTGTCTGAAAATTCATTTAAGCATGCTCTTGCATTATGGCTAATTAATCCATTAGTGTATACGGAGACATAGAAATTTTGTTTTTTGGCATAGATTAAAAGTTCTTTCAACTGTGGATATATAGTAGGCTCTCCGCCTGTAAAATTGATTGCTTTAACATTTAATAGTTTCGCCTGCTGAATTATTTTTTTTACTTTTTCATAATCCAGTGAATCATTTTTAAATTTCCAGCTGCACATATCGCAATTGCAATTACATCTGGTAGTTAACCTGATTTTTAAATAATCTAGATGCGCGATCCTTTCAATTAACCTTGCCGTATTTCCTGCGCCCATAAAATTACCTTTATACCTGGCAGGAATCTTACTTTTCATGATATTTGTTATTCTAGAGGCTAATTCTTTAGAAGACATTCGCGAACCAGCTTCAGAAAACATATTATTATAATACTTTGTCCTTATTTTTTGTTCCTGGTCTGTCCGGCGGGGAAAAATGATGGTTCTTATCCCGGCAAAAAGCGCATTATTTACTGAATTATATCCGCCCATGGAAATAAATAAATCCGCTGCTTTTACATAATTAATAAAATCGGGGATGAATTTTTTGATTATTATATCTTTTGTATTTCTTGTTCTTTGTCTTAATGTTTTCAGATTGCCTTTGCCGATGGAAGTCCCCGTTGAAATCAATAATAGCGTATTAAAATTCTTATCAATATTATTTTTTATATCGATTATTTTTTCCACTATATCAATACCATCTCGGCCGCCTCCGATACTTAACAGAATTAGTTTTTTATTGTGGACACCCAGCTTTGCCTTTATTTCATTTTTAGTATTTAATGATTCTTTATCTATCATTATTATTCTATCGGTAAAAACTATTTTTTCCCCTAAAGCTTTAAATTTTCTAAAACTAGTAATAAAACCCATCTTTTTATCGGAATGAACAAAAACAGCATTAAATAATTTTAGCCTTTGATAAAGCTCGACTTCATCCAACGCCGCATCTATAATATCCCTTACGGAAGAATATATTAATGTTCCGCATTGGGTTAAGTTTTGTATAAATTCGCTTATCTCTTTTTTAAGATACCCCCTGCCGAAAGGAAAATGTTCAAATATGGCTATATCCGGAACAAAATTTTTTGCAACCAATCGCAATATTATTTTTCTCTTTATAACAGCGCTTTTACTATTAGCCGGTAAGTAAAAAACATGGGGTAACTCTTTTTCTTCGCCCTGCGGTAAATTTATTACCTTAGCATATCTATTT
>PCWA01000089.1:0-28555 GCA_002796125.1 Candidatus Ghiorseimicrobium undicola | reverse complement strand
ATCGCATAAATTCTCGATCCATGGCCTAATCCACCGCAATGATGATAATAAAATAGTATTCTTTGCATTCTATTTAATAACTACACTGGCATACTTGCCTCTTCGCCGAGGCAATATGAATTCTTTTTTTTCTATATGTATTTTGAGTTTATTGTCTTCAAAAAAAGCTCTGAATCTCTCTTCTAGCTTTTCTACGGGAATATACCCTGATTTTTCTTCAGGGACCAACTTAATAAAAAACTGTCCATTCTCAAAAAACACCTGGTAAATCAATATATTCTCTACATCATAAAACATCCGGTCAAGCTCCAGCGGAAAAACTACTTTGTTATTATAGTTTATTATCTCATCTTCACGCCCTACAATATCTCCAATTAAAGGGCTCTCTAGGCCGCATGAACATTCCTGCTTTTCGGTCACATAAGCGAAATCACCGTTGAAATATTTTACAAATGGCATAACATGATTTTCCAAGTGCGTTAGGACTACGCGGCCTATATCCATTCGCTTAAAATTGTGATCCGGTATGATTTCCGCATGGATGCTATTACTAAAAACATGGTTGCGGCCATTACGGCAGCTAAATGAAACAGGGCCCACTTCGGAACATCCGTATTGATTAACAATCCTGCAGTTCAAGTATTTCTGAATCAACTTTTTTGTTGAAGGCAGCAGTGTTTCATAGGTTGAATGCACAATATACTGTCCTGACAAATACAGTTTTTCTTTCTTGAACCGGAAAAGAAGCAGCTTTAAATAAGTAGGATTGGCATGGATGAGAAAGGCTTTAGAATCCATTATTAAGCTATATATCTTTTTGATTTTAGAAAGCGGCTCATCTATGAAGTTATCACTGGGAGGAATAATAATAGCTCTCCCTATGTTTTCATCCTGCCTGCGGCACAAAAAACTTTTTCTTAAGGGATGCCTGGCCTCTAGACAACTTAATGAAGTTAATTTTAACCATGACTGGCCTACTTCCCATTTTCCGGTATTAAGAAAAGAGGCCGATATACGGCTGGATATGTCTGAATTCAATGGCCTAGCGTAAATAAATACATTAGAACCGCAGGAAGAGGTCCTGTAAACGCCATAATTCTCTTCAAAATAATTTGGCATAATCTGCTCTTTTGGAAAAAAATGTTTTAATTCATTCCTTGTTACAAAAGGAAGGCCCTTCGGATTAACCTTGCCTTCCGACTCGGCAAGTTTTTTAAATTTTTCGCGATAAAATTTTGATTTGGCAAAAGAGTAGTAAATAACCCTTTTAAACTTATAATCACTGATATATTTACTGTATTTATTCTGGCTATATAAATGCATTAAGGTTCTATCTGCTTTAACGTTTATGGTTTCTTCTTTAAAGCAATCATTCAAAATAACTGTTTTTTCAAAATTCCTGCCGCACTCATCTTTAAACTTACAATCACCCCTTAATATGCTCTTGCGATACTTAACATATCTATCGCTATTCCATAGCGTTAGGAAATTATGTTCATGCAGATTCCCCATGGATAATTCCCGAGCGCGCGCCATAGCACAACAGGGATAAACATTACCTTCCCAGTCAATTGTTACATGATCAAAAACTCCATAGCATACATTCCTACCATAAAATTTCTTTCCATATAAACCATTAAAAAAATTATCAATTTCTTCTTCTAATTCAGCAGAATATTCTTTTAGTTTTTCAATCTGTAATTCTAAAGGTAACCGCAAAAGCAAATAAAAATAGGGATCTACGCTTACCGGAATACCAAAATCGCGGCTCTTTTTTAGAATGCGGGGCCAGATATGAAAATAAAATTCCCTGAATTCTTGCCTAGTGAGTTTTAATTTTCCGATATTCTTTTTATTTTTTTTATTAAGATGTACGAATGATACCTTGTTGATACCCAGCTCTTTGGCGATATCTAACAAACCATCAAGGCCCCTGTAATTAAATTTAGTAACTACGGCATTGAATTTAATTACTATATCCGGGCATATCTTCTTTATTCTTCCGGCAAGATATATGTTCCTGGCGAATGATTCCTTGCTGCCGCGTAACGTATTATGTACTTGCTCCTGCGGAGAATCCAGCGATAAATATAAACTGTCTACTATGCCTTTAAGTGCATTTATTTTCTTAGCATCGGTAAATACCAATGCATTGGTTTTGAGTCCAACCTGGAAGCCTGTAGTTTTAGCTTCTTTCATTATAGAAAATAGGTCTTTCCTTAATGTGGGCTCCTGCCCATGGAATCTTACATAATTAGCCCCAAACAATTTCAAATGTTTAAGAATTCCGGAAATATCTTTTCTGGTAAGCGAAGTATTTATGTTGCTCTTCCAGTTATCACACATTATGCAACGCGAATTACAGCCTTTAACTAAATGTAAATCAACCCTAAAATTGCTTGGTTTTGTGCCTTTATTCAAATTCATTATAGATTTTGCGAAATCCGGCATAAGTAGATAATCATACAAATATTCCATTTGTTGCGCTGTCTTTTTTGCATCAAAGGTTTTTTCAACAAAAAACCGGGCATTCAAACAATTCCGGAATACTCTTTCTCTGTTATCAAGCATAAAGTTAACTTTATCCAATATGGCTTGATGATCATCTTCTCTGACTAAGTATCCTGTTTCATTGTCCGATATAAGCTCCGGTATCCCTGAATGATACGTAGAAATAACAGGCATACCTGAAGCCATAGCTTCTTTTAATACATTGGGTATGCCTTCCTTATCGCCATCCGGCCCTGTTTTGGAAGGCAGTAGAAAAAGATTATGGCGATACAGTTCTTTAATAAATGATTGATGGTCCATAAAATTCTTGATGTTTACTCTTTCCGCAATGCCGAGTCGTTTAACTAACCTCACCACGTTATTCTTTAGCCTTCCCTCACCCAATAGAGTAAGTGTCGCATCGGGATATGCCCTTAAAAGCCTATAGAAAAATTTCAATGTCGTATCAAAGCCCTTCTTTTCTACGAATCTTCCCGCACAAAGTATTCTAATTTTATTTTTACTGGCCATCCTCAGTTTAAAAATAATCCTATCTATATTGATCCCGCCGTAAACAACTTCTATTTTGGACGGCTCACACCCCAAAGAAAGCAATTCTTCCTTCATCGACTCGGATTTAACTACAAATTTCGAAACAAAAGGTAAAAAAGATGGAAGGAAATAGCGTAATTGAGGAACAAATAAATCATGTCCCCTTAAATTTATAATTAAAGGCAGACGGGATTCCTTTATAAGGCGATGGCAAAAAATAGCATCGGTAAGAAATTGGGCATGGATAAGCCTCGATTGACTCCTATTGATAACTTCTTTAAATTTTCCCATGCCTTGCCGATAAATTTTTTCATAAATTTTTGGGAAAATTGGCCATTGGTGATGATACAATTTCATAAACTCTTCATAACAATAGTAATTTATTTTTTTATCAAGCCTTTCGATATTGCCGCAAAGAACAATCGGAGAATATCTGTTCAAGCGTTCTGCCTCATCATAAATAAAATTCTGCCCTACGGTATCGACCCTAAACCGTAAATAAGCAATATTTATTTTTGAGTTTTGATTTTGGGGCAATGATTTGATATTAGACATTAGCACAAAAGGATAATATTTCTAAAATAAATAATTATTTAATAATTAAGCTTTTTATCATGGGCAATTATTTTTCGAAAGAATCCGCACAATACTCTCTCATCCAAGCCTCGAAATTGATAAATCTAATTATATCCGCATTAAAAGCAATATCATAATTTAAATATTTATTAAATTTGAACACGGCTTTAATTTTAGAATAATAATTTTTATTATAATTCTCTTTCCCCCATGAGCTAGGTTGTTCCATATAGGTTCTCAATAATTCATAGCTTTTGAACCGTTTAATTTTCTGATAAAGCTGATTTTTAGGATACTGGCCGCATTTCAACTGTTTTAATCGCCCGTCTCTGCATGTTCCCGAAGCAAAAGGCAATTTCAAGAGGCCGCGATAATATTTTTTCATTACTTCCAGATATAAATTACTGAATTGCAAATACTCAGGAGGAACAGTAAATAAAAATTTTAGGAATTCAGTATCTAGAAATGGATAGATGCGACATCCCAGATAATTTTGGAAAGGTTGTATCCATCCAGAAAAAACTCCGTTATCATAAACAGCTGAAAAAAAAGATCTATTGAGAAGGTTAATCGATAATTGAAGGGGTATATTTTTCAAAATGTTTTTCCTTTTTTCAAATTTTGGTGCGGTTAAATAGTCGCGCTTATCCGCAGTTCTCGTTATGAAACTACTTGAAAAAAATCCATTCAATCGATTAAGGTATTTTTTTCTATCATAACTAATAATAAAATTGTTGTAGATATATAGATATCCTCCCCCTAATAATTCTCCTCCGCATAAACCGGATAATACATAAGCATCAAATAGATATTTATCCCTTAGTTTTTCAAAATAATTTTCACTAAAATCAATTAATTTACTACTTCTTGAAATTTCATGATGTAGATTTAGTTCTTCCGCTAATTTTTTCGCGCAGATAACGTCTTTATCGCTATCCCCTTTCATATATGAGATTAATCTGGTCTTAAATTGCATATTCTTTAAATTGTGCGGCAGAATATTACCCAAAATAAATCTGGTATCCAATCCCCCGCTAAGTTCACAATTATTAATTTCGTACTCTTTTATGCATGCTCGAATAGCAGACCTCAACTTCTCATTTGCTTGCTCGGTAAAATATTTTATCGGCTTGTCCCTATCGATCCCGATATCTAATCTATCGTACTGCCTCAATTTTAAATTATTACTTTTTAATTCAATAATAGATGCGGGCGGCAAAATGCTTATCCTTTTAAAAAATGTTTTATTTGCCAACGTCGCCCCAAAAATAAAATACTCGGCAATGGCATCATGATTTAGTTCTTTGCGAAAGTTCTTATATTTAAGAATAGGTTGATATTGTGAACAAAAAATTAAAGCGTCTTCGCTATTGTAAATGAAAAGCGGATACAATCCGAACAAATCATTGGCTAGCACTAAATGTTTATTATTCTTATTCCAAATGGCTAAAGCAAACTTTCCATTCAGATTTTTAAAAACATCTATTCCCGATTGTTCAAATGAATGCAAGATGACTTCGGCAGGGCTATTACTATATTTAAAAATGTGTTGGCTTCTTATCAGGTCGTTAATTTTGTGCTCGTAGCCGAAATTCATTCCCCCCATAAGCAGCAATAGGGTTTTATCTTCATTCTCCACCAACATCTTCTGCCCTTCATAAGCTGAATATGCATGGAGAAGAAAAATATTTTTATCTTTAAAGTTTTCAATATGCAGTTTTTTATTAAAAGACAGATCATCTTTGATGTCAGCCAAATAGCTAGAATTTGACTCTATCCCCATTTTTCTATTTATAAATCCGAAAATCATTGATTTTACCCGCCTATTTTAATTTACGGTTATGCTCATACCAACTCACGAGATTTAATATCAACCATATCTTCATACCAGCTTCATAATCATTCAAATTTCTGTAGTGTTTTATTAAATGTTTAATGAAAACTTCTGAAATTCCCAATTTTTTACTTTTTATTAACTTTTCTATAACAAATTTTGCATTGTTCTGATACCATAATTTAAAAGGAGGCGTAAATCCTTCTCTTTCTCTATCTAGAATTTCTCTGGGTAGTTTATTTTTAAAAGCTGATTTTAACATGTATTTTTGCCTCTCTGGTTGAATGATTAAATATTCAGCTGGAATTCCTATGGCCAAATTAACAAACTCTTTATCCAAATACGGAAGTTTGAAATCCATAGCATTAGCCTTAGCGGCATAAACTATGTAATCAACTCTATTTTTGACCAGAAAATTTAAATCAATTAAAACCTGACGTTTGACAGTATCTTTCACTTTTATTTTTTTTATAACACGCTCTAAAGGAAATTCTAACTTAATAGTATTATAATTTCGTTCAAAAAGCATTGCTAATTCCTCTTCACTCAAAAAAATCTCTCCGAATTTATAGTGTTCATAGGCAAGCCAGCGTTTACCGCTATCTGCCATCTCTGAGTTTAACCGGGAATTATTATTTTTTTCAATAAAACTTAAGCGGTGCATTTTTAAACCACGAAACAAACAATCGGCACCGTCTCCGGCAAATACGGTATCGGTATATTCATTCAATTTAGCCAGCATAAGATAAGCAGGGAGAAAACCATTATCTCCTATCGGTTGAGGTATATTTTTAGCGTATAGCTCATCCATCTTTTCAAGATCTTCCGGATTAATAATTAAATCATTATGGATAGTATTGTATTTTTTGGACATTCTTTCGGCAAAAATCAAGTTTTCTGCTTTTTTATGGTAAGCTCCTGTCAGCGTATATATTTTTCTGTCTGTCAGCTCTCTTATCGTATGAAGCACTGCCGCAGAATCCAGCCCACCCGAAAGCAGTATTCCTATGGGTTTTCTTTTGTCCGGCAATTGCCGCATGATAACTTTTTTTAATTTCGAATAAATATTCCTGCAGATATAATCTTTGCTTCTCCGAATAACTTTTGGCTCTTCTGAATAATCAAAATTGAATCTTTTGTTCTCGGGATTAACTGAATTACGTATTATCGTTAACGGTTTAGGCACAAATTGATAATTCAAGTAATATGCCAGCGCATCTCTTTGTATTGTGCCTGTATCAAACCTGACAGATTTTGATAAATTGATAAATTTTATTAATTCATTTTTTTTAAGTAAATATAAAAATTCATCCAGCCGGTTAAAATCATCTTCATCATTAAATGCATTATGATGCAATAATATCCCTACCCCTGGCTTCTTTATTCTATTTATTTTTTTTATTGTTTCGGAATTTTTCATGGTGAACCATTCACCATTATGTTTTCTTTTGTTAAAATCTATATCAACCGGAATATACCTCAAATTGCTATCAACATTAAAATGTATATTTTTATGGCCTGCGGAGATAGCTGAAAATCCTTCTTTAGCAAGTATGCAAAGCGTATTTCTATCAAATCCGTGCCAGGGAGGGGTGAAAATATTCATTTTTTTTTCAAAAAAATTTTGCAATATTTTTTTGCCTTTAACTATGTCTTGATTTTGTTTTTTATATGGTCTTTCAGCACCAAACTCATATTTATTAAATTTATCCGTTGATAGCGAATAATTTTTGTGGCTAAAGCCATGCTGGCCAATTTCTATTAAATTTTTATATATTTTTATTTTCTCTATTAAAAAATAGCGGCATCGTTCAGTTAATTTATTCGGTATCAATGAAAAGTGTATGGGAATTTTATGCGACATGAAGATATCCATGAGCCGTTTTAGCTTATTATTCAGGCATGCCACATCATCGTCACGGAAAAAGATATATTTTTTATATATCTGCACCATAAGTATAAATATATGATTCCGTATCTGTAAAACCTTTTTTAAAAAGATATACGGAATCATTTTTTCCATCTACGCCCGTACCCAAAACCAATCTCGAATATCCTCTTTTCTTATATTTAAGCATTAATTGATATATCATAAAATATTTGGCATATTTTTCATAACCCGTATTATTCATTCCGCCATACATCATAAATATATTGCGGCCTGATATAAGTATGATGGAAATTGCTATTAGTTCTCTACGATATTTTACACATATAAATTTCAAGTTTTTCTTGAGGTATAAAAATAAGCTGGCAAAGTATGAGATTTTTTGACACGGCACATTATTTTTTTTCATCATCGTGCTATAAAATTTATAGAATATATTTAAATATTCCACATCGCATGATTCGCTAAAATTCAACCCTTTCATAAGTGCTTTATTAATACGCTTCATGTGTGCTGTAATAATATCTCTATGCAACCTATCTATATCGTGTGATAAATCAATAAATACGAAAGGCTCTTTTTTAATTATATTGCCCAGTTTTACCGTTTTTAAAAAGGGGTGTTTTCGTATGATGATTCTTTTTATATTATTTTTTGAACAATATTTAAATAAGCCCGATATGGCACGGTCAAAAAATTTACGGTCAAATCTACGGTAAATTATGCCTCCGTAACGAAAGCTTAGAATTACATCATTTCGCAAAGAATAAGGAAAAATAACAATATTGTTTTTTATTTTATAAACATATTGCCTGCTTTGTTTTTGCGTACGGGCAAAATTATTTTTATAAAATATATCTTTCTCGGATATGCTATTTGTATTATTATCCCACTGTTTTCTATCGTTAACATCTATTATCATGCTTAAGCAAATTCTACTGCAAAGAAAACTAGCGTTATCAAAAGATGGAACATAACTAAAATAAAATTCCTTTATATTTTTATCGATTAACTCCTTTGCTTCTTAATCATTCGGGTGGGGTAAGTTACCTGCATATATATTCGACAGACGGTTTTTGAAATATTTTTGGTATGTCATTTCAAACATACTATTTTCTATCGCCAGTAAATTTTCTATATATCCTGATTTAAATGTTTTGCCAGTTTTAAAATCGAGCGTGGCGCAGATTTTTTTACAAGAAATATTAGGAAATCTATGCTTGCAGTTCAATTTTGTGTTTGAGCATATACGGTAATCTTCAAAACTACGTATTTTTTTAATATCGACTGAATTGTGGATGTTGCCAATATAAAACTTTTTCTTAAGACTAGGATTATTCCGTAAATGTATCATGGATAAACAGGCATAGGCCTCACCGGAGGGATCGAATGATATTTCATCGCCCATATCACAACTACTCATAGTGATTTCGGCATAGCTTTTTGTTTTTATTTTAGTTATATACCAATCAATTGGATCAATAGTAAGACTTTTACCTTGTGATTTTAAATATTTATGTAAAGTTAATACTTTCTTAAAACTATTTAAAAAAGAATTGAGTGTTTTATTTGCCCATAGCTGGCCGAAAGCGGCTAAAATCTGTATATTAACTAAACCGTGTGATAAAAGCGATACTACATTTTCATAAAGCAAGTGAGAATTTTGCGGATTTACAGTCATTTTTACTCTCGGAATTTTTTTTGTTATCCTGATATAATTATGTAGATTTAGCAATATGCGCCCATATAAACGCTTATCTTTATACCTAAAAACATTCTGTGAAAAACCGTATCCATCAAGGCTAAAGGCAAATTTAATGCTGTGGTCTTTTGCGAACTCTATCATCTCTTTATTCAAAAGCGTTCCGTTAGTCGGAATATCATCAAAAACTATTCTTCTCGCAAAATCATTTTTTTTAATAAATATACCTGCCTTCTTTATTAGCTCAAAATTAGACGTGGGCTCACCACCAGTCAAAATTATTTTTTTTACATTTTTATTTTCAAGAGCCAATTTCAATATCTTTTCTAAAGTTATCCATCTCATCTTAACATGTTTATGAATAACAAAACAATATTTACAATTCAAGTTACAATTGAAAGTAATAAATATTTTAAATACCATCTTACTGCTTTCCTTTATTTATAATGAGGTTTTTAAAGAAAATCTCCGGATCAATACTAGCTAGTTTTAATTCTTTAATTTTTCCCGAAATAGTGCTCTGATAATATATCTGCTGCTCTTTCTTCAAGCGCCAATCAAGACCGTTGATCTCATTAAAGGGAACCTCATCTTGCCATAACGTATCATATTCACGCAATATTTCTATGCCGAATTTTTCCGGGGTTCGCGATATCAAACTGTTGCGCCTGGGTTTAAAGCGGTATAAATTTACACAATCGATGTTCTGTCTGTTTTTTTCTATAAAATCTACTATCATAACCTTATCTTTTTCGCATTCATAAGGATACCCGACGGTAAAACCAACCTGATTTTTTATAGCTTGCTTATGCGCTAATCGTAATATTTCAGATACTTCATCGCTATCTAATTTTTTGGAAATCATCTGCTGCCTCTTTGGATTGACAGATTCAATGCCCCAACGAATATGAACACACCCTGCTTTCTTCATCTTTTCAATAAGTCTACCATCTATACCTTTAGCAATCATATAAGCAGACCATAAAAATTTATTATCTGCCTTGGTAACCAAATCTAAAAAGCGCGATAAATAATCATTATCGAAGTTTAACTCATTATCTATAAAATATATATGCCTTGTGCCGCCGTGTTTTAACACCTGCATCAATTCATATACTGCGCTATGCACATTCCTAATTCTCAATTTTCTTTCTGTAAGAAGAGAACAGAAAAAACAGTTATATATACATCCTCTGCTCAGTTCAAAGTACAAAAACGGAAAACTATTTAGCTTATACTTATTTAAAAAAGAAAAGTAGGCTAAATAATTGAAACTATAAGAAGCATGGCTATGGATATCTAAACCCTTGCGCTTATGGCTGCATATTTTTTTATTTCTTAAATGAGCAATATTAAATATATCTTCCGTGCTTTTGTTCGTGACTAAATCTTTAGCCGCTTCTTCCGGTTCGGAAGTAAAAACATAATCAATAAATGAGTACTGGCCTAAAATCTCCTTCGAATACAATTTACAACATGGACCGAAAAAAATTATTTTTGATTCCGGGTAAATTGATTTGATTATCTTGGCAATTTCTGCGGAAGGCTTGAGGTTTTCAGCCCAAAGAGGTATATAAAAGAACAGATAGTCGCTTTTATCTAAAAATTTGATTATTAATTTAGCTATTCGAGATATTTTTCTATTATAATCATAGGGGTGCTTTCCCAGATAGCGCCAAAAAAGTTTTATTTCGCTGAAAATAGATACAAAATTATAATACTTTATATCTATACTTTCCTTTAATTCTTTTTTTAGATAGGATATCGTAGAAAAAACTTCATGATGCGGAGCTTTTTCATCCCCGCCTTCCCCCTCTTTTATAACTTTGGGAAATGCCTCATTAGGCACAAGCAAAAAAGACAGGTTTATTTTTTTTGTCATAACTTCAATGATATCATGCGAATATATATTATTTTTTTTGAGGACATTATCATATTTTTTCTTGGGCATAACAAAAATATCTTTTTTATGATTTAATAAATCATTTAACTTATTCAAACTAAAATGCCCCAATTCTCCCCATACGCATTCCTTCGCGGCATCAATATAAGGGGCCATTTCTTCAATAAAGTGCACTGTCTGATTAATATCATTCTTCTTTTCGATATGCAAACCACTCAACAGGGTTATATAATTATAAATACCGAGACTATGGGAATTTTTAAGCACTTCTTTTATTTCTTGTCTGCTTGTTTTTTTATTAATAATATCGAGCATTCTTTTAGATGCGTATTCGACACCCCACCTTAACTGCAAACATCCAGCTGTTTTCATTTTAATAAGTAATTGGTAGTTTATATTGGGAATGGCTAATGCACTCCATCTTAAATTGGGTAATTTCTTTGCGAAGGCCTGACAAAGAAGGTCTAAATATTCCTCATCGAAATTTATGGCAGCGTCCATAAAATGGAAATACCATGTGCTATATCTTTTAGAAAGATACGTTAAATCATTTATAACCTTATCGATACTTTTTGAATAAACGTGATTTTTATGGATATAATAACAAAAGAAGCAATCGTTAGTACAACCCCTGCTTATCTCGTAAGGCAAAACAAGTCTATTATTGGTCTTATATCTCTCAAGATTAAATAAACTAAAGTCCGGCAAAGGGTAACTGTTAAGGGATATCTTTCTATCTTCTATGGGAAAAAATATTTTTTTATTCTCTCTATAAGATATACCTTCGAGTGAAATGGTTGTTGCCTTTTCTAAATATCTCACGATAGCATATTCATCTCCATTTTCTCCGAAGGCATCTACAAAATCAAAAATTTTTATGACTTTTCTTATGTGGGCTTTTGGACAATTCCCAAAAAATATTACTTTTTTTGCTGGATAATTTTTTTTTAATTCTTTTGCTAGGCAGAGCGATGATATTAGATATTGCAAAGAAAACTGTTCAAGCACAGCAACAGAAAAAATAGCTGTATTAAAATCATCGGTATTTATTTCTTTAAATATTTTTTTGACAGCATAAACTATTCGGCTATCTTCTTTATTCCTAAGATGCTCCAAGCATCTTTGGAAATCATTAAATATATTTATATCAGGCTTACTGTATATACCGCGGTAATCATCATTTATTATGTCGATTCTTAAATCTAACAATTTGATATCAAATTTTTTCTTAGTTCTCAATATGGCGATGAGATTGCCGATATCTAAAGGTGGAGATTTAATCATGCCGGGGCCTCTGGGGGCGGGAGGCAAAAAAACAGCTAACCTATCATGATTATTTGCTATTATACTCATGCATATATTTCGTTATCAAATCGCAGATATAGGCAATTTTTCTTTCGGGCATAGCATAAGAAATCGGCAGCCATAATGCTTTTTTTAAAACTTTTTCCACAACCGGTAAATCTCCATCCTTATATCCTAGGTATCTATAATATTCTGTGAGATGTAAAGGAAAATTATATCTTATTTTTGCCTGTATGCTATTTTCATGCAGGCGAGCTTTTATTTTTTCTCTGTTTTTCGACAATATAATAAAATCTCTGTAAACATGCCTACTCTTCTTTTCTTCTTTTTGATAGAAGATATCCGTTGGCATATTTTTCATGTACTCATAAGCAATCTTTCGTCTTCTTGAAATTATTTTTTCTAAATACGGCAGTTTTGCCCCTAAGATAGCCGTTTGCATGACATCGATTTTACAAGGCGTTCGCTTTGACAATATCAACTCTGGATTATTTTTTACATACGTCATTTTCTTTATCGTATCGTATATCTTTGCATTATTGATGGTAATTAATCCACTATTCCCCATACCGGAAAAAATTTTACTGCTGTGGCAACTAAAGCAACCAATGCCAAAATTACCAACTTTTTTGTTGCCATACTCAGCACCGTGCGCATGACTACAGTCTTCTATTACGGCTAAACTATTTTTCCTTGCTATCTCCATAATCTTATCAATTTCGCAAGGATTGCCGTGAATATGCACAGGCATCAGTGCTTTTGTTTTATTATTTATGTTTTCTTGTATTTTATAAGGGTCTATGGTAAGAGTAGCGTGTTTGATATCCACAAATTTAGGTATGGCACCGATATTGGAAACTGCGAGGGCTGAAGAAATATAGGTATAAGACGGGAGAATTACTTCATCATTTTCTTTAATGCCTGAAGCCTTTAATGCTAATTCAAGCGCTGCGGTTCCGGAATTTACCGCTATTGCATATTTAGAACCATTATATTCGGCGAAGGCTTTTTCAAAACTTTCTATATATTTTTCATGCTCATGCTCAGATTTTAACTCTAAAACTTTTTCTATATTTCTTATAATTTTTGTTATAAAAAAATCATTTTCCTGACTGTAATCTTCAAAAGGGGCAATCAAATTTCTAAACATTTTTAACCTGCTTGATCCTACGACAGAAACAGCACACGCCTAAAAATAATAGCATCTTATGATATTATTATATTGACAGGATTTTAACTGCAATTATGTTATAATTCAGGGTAATTCTTGCTTTGATAAGGAATAATTCTACCAAAAATTTTCGAATTTTTTTCTGCTAGAAGAAAAACATTTAGTTCGTAAGTCTTCACCTTTAATATTCTGGCATATGCTATTATCTTTGGACTGCCCTGCTAGCATATAATATGCTATATCCATAGCTATATTATCTAAAATATCTCCTAATTCATAAGTATCAAACATCACGTCACATATATAGGCACGGTGCCCTTCTAAACCCTGCGTATATTTCTCGCATGCCTTTTTACTGCTATAGTATTTGAACCCTTGATATGCAGCTATAATTTCTCTCGTTTCGCTTTCATCCCACTTATCGCAGTCTCTACCTTGTCTTATTTCTCGACAAAACCCGGAGCTGGATTGAGCTTTTCTCATTAGGAAAAGATCACCCTGATTATATGCTTCGCATAAATTATTCTGCCAACCAGACAAATTATCACAAATATTCATGTTTGAACAAAAAAGCTTAACTTCGGATGACATTTTTTCACATTTTCCTTCAGCTAAATCTCTGGAAGCCATCATATCTTTAGCCATCTTTTTACATATGCCTGCATTATCGATATTATCACATAAAGTAAAATCATTTTCTCTTACTGCTGCATATGCCATAATGCCGGTAAAAAAACGTGAATCATGCTTGATGCTTTCTTTGAGAATGCTTACCCTGTTTGCTTGAAATAAAGTATCGGGATTTAACCCGCCCTGCCCGCCATCCACCGGACGAAATGGAATTGTCGTTTCGCTTTCCGCTAGCCTTTCCGCCCATAGATTACTATAATCAAATAGAACAAACGCGACGCTCAAACACAATATGAAGTTTTTGTTTTTAACAATAAACCTTGTATAATTATGAATAAATTTATCCATTTTCAGCCACCCCTTTCCTTCTAATATATTTTATCTTTACGATTTTGTATGCTATAATACTTTAAAATATTATTTAGAAGTATTTTATCATATTTAACCAAGCTATTCTATGCTTATTTTTTACCCTATTATTATCGCGCTCGGAGTTTATTCAAGCTATACAGATATTAAATTTCATAAGATAAAAAATAACCACCTATTATTCGCAACAGTCTGCGGATTAATGGGTTATGCGTATCTGATCGCAGGTAATAAAATAGCGCTGGATATAAATTTGATAGTTAATATATTATTCGCATTCATACTCGGACTTATGCTTTATTTGGCAGATGTCTGGGGTGCCGGAGATGCAAAACTTTTTTTTGTCTTCTGTCTGCTTATGCCCAGCAATAAATATGCTTGGCTCTTCCCTTTTTCATCCATAGCTATATTCATTAATATATTTTTATTTAGCTTTATAGCTTTGCTTATTTTATCTGCCGGAAAAATCGTAAAAAATAAAAACAAGATACTGGCAGGCATATTTCCCGTTAAGGCCATGTCTGAATTAATTAAAATATTTATGACCGTATTTTCCCTGGGATGGGCCGTTTCCTATTTAAGTAGTTTAATAACACTGCGCCTATCTCCTTTTTTACATATATTAATGATTTATTTTTCTTACATCTTATTTTTCCGGCTTGCTAATAAAACACGGGGGACATATTTGATATATCTTTTATTTGGTTTAGGGTTGATATTGCGACTTATTCTTCAGCCGAATGACTTTACTTTTTTTTTCCTATCTCATTATGCTACAACGAGTTTTATCTATACGGTAATATTTTATCTATTACGTAACATTTTTAGTTTAAATAAAAAAAGTAAAGAAAATAATCAAATAATTCCGTTCGCGCCTTTTATTTTTTTAGGTACGCTTATTACAAATACAAACTTTTTGTTATGGGCTATGAACATGGTAAGAATATTTAAAAAATGAATTCCCGGAACATATCAAACATTATTAATCGCCTGGAAAAACATGGCCTCAATATTAAGATCAACGATCAGAAAATCAACATCAATATTGATTTTAAAAAAAATATTCTTAAAAAAATTAAACCGCTACTTTATTTACTTCTTAACAAATTTGAGAATTCCTACTTAATATATATTAACAATCTCCCTTATTGCCTGATGCCTGACGCCGCAAACCATCTTATATTTCCGGGAGAAAATAAGGCGGAATTCAGAAAAACCCGATATTGCCGAAAATGTAAATATAATAAATCATGCCCGGGATGGCCACAGGCGCTCAGAAATAGCAAAACGTTACATGCTCGTCCTATCCGGAATTTGCCCAGAGAAGTAGTCATAGAAGTTACTCAAAAATGCAATTCAAACTGCCAGATTTGTTTTAGCGATAAAAATAATAAAATCCTGGCCCTTTCTAAAATAAAATTAATCATCGATGAATGCGCCGATCTCGGCATAAAGACTATAAGATTTACCGGAGGAGAGCCGCTACTCTATGACAAAATAGACGAGGCGCTAAGATATGCCAAAAGCAAAAATCTTTATACCATACTTAATACTAATGCCACAATCTTTGACAAAAAAATAGAAAAAACCATTCAAAACTACGTAGATAACGTGCTGATTTCGCTTCAGGGATTTAATCCTGGCTCTGAAAAAAAACTGACAAATAATAAATATGATTTTCACCGTAAACTTCAAAATATCACACGCTTACAAAGCCTTATCCCCACGATAAGGATCGGGACCGTAATTTCGAATACGCTAATTGACAATTATGATAAATATTATTATTTAATCCGTAAATTAGGGGTTAAGCATTGGGAGGTTTACCGCCCAATGACAGGTATTACTCAAAAAGAATTTCAGATTAGCCGTCTCCAACTCAGCCAAATAGTTTCCGCTTTCGCTAAGATTAAAAAATCAGGCTTCGACATAAAAATTGCCAATGCCGTACCTTTCTGTATAGCTAAGAATCCTGCCGTAAGCAGTTACGTGCTTTTAGGCGCTGAAGCCGACGACGGGCATAGCCGTATGATTTTTGACGCCAGAGGTTTTTTCAAACCTAGTTATTTCATAGGCGATAATATCGGCACTAATATAGAAAAGGCATGGAAAAGCAATCTTTTGAAAAAAATGCGTTCTCTTCGCTATTTACCGGAAAAATGCGGTTCTTGCTTCTATTTAAAATGGTGTAAAGGCGGCAGTAGATACTGGGCAAAATTAGAGAACAAAAGTTATTTTGCGCCTGATCCCTTAATGAGTTAGTGATGCCTTTGCAGAAAATTATTTTTTAATAAGAGCCATGGCTGCCGTGAGAATTATGGCTGGAGTGAGTAATTTGTACGCAGTTACCGCTAGGTGTAGCGATTGGGCCGGTCTTACCGATAGTATTGCCGTGGTTTGGATGGCTGGAATGGCTGGCGGCTAAACCATCAGAAGAAAAAGATGCCATGATACTAAGTGCCGAAATCGTGCCCAAACCTATTGCGAGTATTTTTTCTTTTGAAGTATAACCTGATTCATCTTTGATGAAATTCTCCAACTTCTTCTTAATCTGCTTTTTTCTGGCCTTCATTATGCCTCCTTTGCCCATCCTTCAAAAATAGCCTTATTGCTTTTACTTTCCAGTATTTTTTTAAAAATATATTCAAACTGAAAATGAAAAATTTTATATAAGCCGGTCTGGCTTATTTTTGGAACAATATTATTTTGTGAAATATAATTTAATACCGGGCATGTTCCCATCCAGGGTAGATAGGGAGAATTATAATCCCACAACTCAGCTAAAGAGCTTTCGCATACACAGAATAAATTCGTACTTTTCATTACTTCTTCGTATGCATCTTTCAGGACATTGCCTAATTTAAACATCTCGTCGCCTGCCATCCTTGCCTCATCACAGGGATAAATATCTCCGTTAGGCATATAGGCCAAAGTTGAACGCCCTGCACCACACGGGCTGATCAAATCCACATAGCCAGGATTTTCCTTTCTTAAGATTTTCTTGAGCATCACTGAAGCCATGCGTTCTCTTATCTTCATGCCTTTTTTGTTTAAGCTTAATATATAATCCATGGCATGCGCCCAAAAATGATTAAATTCTTCAGGAGAATAACCGATTTGCTCCCAAGATTCTTGCGCCTGTCCGATCTTATTTATCGGCCTTACGGCAATTACTTCAGAACCCCATTTAACATACTCATCAATTATTTTTTCGGCAAACGGTAAACTATATTTAGTAATGGTGGGCAATAAATTTATCGGCTTATTAAGTTTCCTCTGTTTGTATATATTTTTTAAGCCGGCTATCGCTTTTGCCGCCTGTTTATAAGTTCCTCCGTGCTTATTCGTTATTCTATTACGGTCATGAATATTCTGCGGGCCATCTAATGATATACAAATACTAACATCATTAGCTATTAAAAAATTTATTTTTTTCTCATCTAAAAGCAGGCCGTTTGTCACCATTGAAATATTTATATTTTTATTGGTCGCATTAAATTTACGGGCATGCTCTATGATAAATTTAAGCACATCCCAATTAAGCAGAGGCTCCCCCCCCTGAAACTCTAGAACTACATCCTGGCTGCGGACATCAAAGAGATATTTTATTAGCTGTGTGGCAACGTTATAATCCATATCTTGCGGCTTCTTCATGTGGGTTTGGCAATATGAGCAGGAAAAATTACAACGTGTAGTAACAACAGCTATATGCAGGCTAGTATCCGAAAATAAGTGCGATTGAAGCCTTCGGAACTCGGTAACGGACCTGGGGAAGTTATCGTCTTTAATAATTAAGCCCTTATCATGCAGGCGCTTAAACAGGGAGCTGTCTTCTTTAACCTTAAACTGCTCCAATGTTTTAAACTCTTCAGAAGTTAAAAAATCCCAATTGCCCAATAGATTGCTTACCAGATACTTGCCGTTTATTCTGCCGGAGTTATAAGGCAAAACTCCCCAATCTTGCCGCGTCTTTACTTGCTTCATATTCATCCTTTATGTAAATAAATAAGGTAATTTACCCATTTTAATACGTCGTCAATACGTCCGGTCTTCATCTCTAAACAACAGCACCCCTTAGAAACAGGCCTTATCTTTATCCAAGCCCTGTCTTCAGCTACCGCCTTCCGGATGATATTCTCTTTATATAATCCTGTATTCAGCCTAAGAATAAACCTACTTTTTTCTTTTTTTAGCACCGGCAGCATTTGTCTGTGCCTCCTCTTTTTCTTCTGCTTCCAATTCACGGATTAAATCTTCTATCTCTTTTTCTTCTGCTTCTTTTACCAATGAAGGCGCCGCGGAAAATAAAGCCCTCTGCATAATGGTCTTGATTACCTCCGCATTCTCTTTAACGCGGGAAAAGTAATGGGCATAATTTATCAGTTCATTACAAAAATCCATGCCTAATTTTCTTAAATCGGTGCTCTTCTGCTGAGAATAGATATAAACAACGAAGTCTTTATTTTCCTTATCCAGGAGTATATAAGCCTTGTCCATAAAAATGTAGGCGGCGGCGAAAATCGTCTCTTTGGAATATATTTCACCATCTATCCTTAATTCAGCATGATCTTCTGTTATTTTTAATTTCTTCTCTAACATTTCATTCCTCCGTTATCTTTCTTTATGCCTGCCATATCCGCACCTATCAGGCAGCAGGCCTATCTTTTTTAATTAATACCGGCTTGAATTCTTCATCGCCAAAAAGTTCAGGATATTCTTTCCATGGCCCTTCGCAGATAGTATACCATTTGCATTTTAAACATTGCAAGAATTTTTTCTTGCCGTGTGTTTTCCTTACAAAAGTAAAATTGTCTACCTTCCAGCCAACCTCTTTTATTTGTACTGAGGGGATATGGAATTCAGAAATATATTTCTCGTAGCCATCCATCATACAGAAAGGCATGGCTTCGGCCATTACGCGCACACCCGCTTTTATGCCGACGTCCAAAGCATTTTTTATATAAGGAACCGCCTCTGATACCCTTGGCACAACCTCACGGTAACGCCTGCGGGCATTGCCCATAATATGCACAAAGGCAAATTGAAACTGATCTACTTTTAGCTTAACGAGTAGAGATGCTATTTCTGGAAGGGTTTTATAATTGGCCTTGGTAATTACGGTATTCGTTATTACTCTTACCTGTAATTTTTTTGCGTTATGTATGCCCAGCACAGTCTGGCGCCAACTACCCGGGCGACGGGTAAGAGAATCATGAACTTCAGCACTGGCGCCATGCAGTGCCGGCGATAATTCCGACATGCCGGCCCGTACCATCTCTTTGGTAAAATCGAACGAAGAAAATCTCCTGCCGTTAGTCTGAATCTGTATATTGAGATAACCTATCTCTTTAGCAAAAGAAACGATATCAAAAATATCGCCTCTGACGGTCACCTCTCCGCCGGTAAAAACAACATCCCGTATTCCTTCATTGTGCGAATCAAAAAGCTCCCGTTTAATCTCTCCGGTATTTTTATCAAGTAAATGCCGCTTATCCGCCACCACACAAAACTTACAATCGTTTACGCAGGAATATCCTACTTTTAAATCAAGGCGCTTAACAGGCGAAAACATATTTAACATCTAAAAATAAAGCTATTTATTAAGGACAAAGAAAAATTTGCCTTACGAATATATCGGCATTGCTGGCATTTGCGCCATCTCTTACTTGCAGCCCGCCGTCTGCCCTTACCCTGGCTATACCGCCGCCGGCATCCAGACTTAGCGCTCCGTCATTAAAATCCAAGACTCCGCCGGCATCAGCAATAAAAATACCCTGCCCTGCCGTATCATTATCGCTGGCAAAAATATTGCCGGCACGGATATTAGCGGCAGCACCTCCCGGGGCAGTCACAAAGGCGGCTGTTCCTGCGGTTACCACTATTTCATTGGTTCCCCCGATAGCCATAATATTACCCGTGCTGGTCTGTATGGTCGTGTAATCATCCCAAAATACAACTGACCCTTGAGGAAAACCGACCGCAAGGCGCCTTGTTTCGATGTCTTCATAGACCCCGTATGGAGAAGGGTAATAATTGGTTATGGAAATGGTTTCCTGTTGCGTAAAGGCTGGCGTATGCATAGCCAAAAAAGAGAATAAAAATATACCTATACTTTTGTAAGATATAATTATTAGATGAGCTTTATAAAGCTTTTTAAATTTTCCCATACGTCCACCTCGCAATAAATTCTAAGGAATAACAACCAAACTTGCATTATTGCATATTTGGCCAGCCCCCAAACTAAACATTGTCCAGTCATAGTCAATACAGCGCACAAATATAGCCCTGTGCTGCGTATTGGCATTATTTGTTACATCGAGCCCACCCCAGGCCCTAATCCGGACTGTTCCGCCGCCTGCGCGCACGTCAAGCCGTGCGCCGGCCCGGACGATGCTTCCCGCGTTGGAAATAAATAATCCCCTTCCATTAACGTTAGCAACATTAGCAAAAATAGCGTCGCTGATAATCGCCGCACGCGCGCCTCCAGAAGCATTGCGAAAAGAAACCTCGCCTGCGGAAGAGGCTATTTCATCGTTTCCGCCAATAGCCATAATATCACCGCCGGCTGTCTCCTGCACCAAAAAATTATTCCAAAAGGTTGGAGTTCCGGAAGGGGAATTAACCGATATGCGGTCAACCTGTAAATCTTCGTATATTCCGTAAGGCGAAGGATAATAAGTACTTATAGAGATATTTTCCTCGCCTGTTTGCGCCGAAACAAAAGATATGAATAATAATGAAAGGCTGGCTTGAAAAAAGCAAACTCTTAGAATAAGGCTGTTTTTTTTGTGCCGAACGCTTAGAAAAGGCATACTTACCTCTTTATAAGTTTAGCCCAATTTTGGACTATTGTCAAGCGTAGGAGTAATGCAATTATAACCTGTAAAATTAAGGAGCGAGCCGAGAATACGGCTATCAAGCCCTTGAAGCAATCTTACCTTCACTAATTTATTTCTGATGTCGGCATCCGATTTAACAACAACCTTAATGTATGTGCCGGTATACCCCTCGTAAAAACCGCGCATATCTTTTGATTTTACCTCCATAAGCGCGGAAACGGCAGAGCCCAAAAAGCTCTTTTTAAAAATAAAAGCTGTTTTCTCAGCAGCTTTGTTCAGCACATGGATTCTTTGGCGTATTATATCGCCTGCTATTTCGTTTTTTGAGAATTTAGCGCTGGCCGCCTCCTGCCGCGCGGAATAAGGAAAGATATGCACTTTTAAAGGCAGGATTTCTTTTACAAGATTAATCGTATTGGCAAAATTATTTTCTGACTCTCCCGGAAATCCCACCAGCACATCCGTAGTTATCGCGGCCTGCGGAATAAGCTTTCTGATTTTAGCCGCGAGGTTCAGGTAGAAATCACGCCGGTAATTACGCCTCATGGCTTTCAAGATAGAATCGTCTCCTGATTGCAGCGGAATATGCAAATGCGGGCATAATTTTTTTGAAACAGCGATTTTCTCAATTAAAGCATCGCTTACATCATCAGGCTCAATAGAACTTAGGCGTATACGCAATAAACCGTCAATCTTCTCCAATTCGCCGATTATATCAATAAGGCCTGTGCCGCCTGCGATATCCCTGCCGTAACTGCCAAGGCAAATACCGGATAAAACTATTTCTTTAAAACCGCGCTTAACTAAATGCCTTGCCTCATTTATAATTTCCTCGCCTCTTCTGCTTCTTGAGCGCCCGCGCGCATAAGGAACTTTACAATAAGAACAAAAGTTATTGCATCCGTCCTGGATTTTTAAAAAAGCGCGCGTGCGCCCTGTAAAATCCCGGACTCCGTCGGGAAAAAACCTCTTACTGATTATAAAGTCAACTTCCTTTGTGCGCGATAAATCAGCGGCATTGTTTTCTACAAGGCAGCCGGTCACAATAACTTTGGATCCCGGATTCTGGCGTTTTGTACGCCTGATAAGATTATAAGAATCAATATCGGCTTTATGCGTAACCGTACAGGTATTAACCACATAAATATCCGCGGGCATGCCGTTTTCCAGCTCTTTAAATCCCGAATCTAAGAAACGCTGCCGGATGCTTTGCGTGTCATATTGATTAACCTTGCAGCCGAGAGTAAAGAATTTGACTGTTTTCATTTTGTTTTCCAGAAAGCGCAAAAAGATACCGTGGAAATTGCGGCGGTATCAACTTTTAAGGTATTCTCCCCCAAAGAAACACCGATAAAACCATGCTCAAACGCCAAAGCTATTTCATCTTGCGTGAAATCCCCTTCGGGACCGATAAATATAGCTATGCGCCCATATCTTTTTTGACTTAATAAATCATATATGTGTATTTTTTTACGGGCAAGGTTCGGAATAATCTTTAAATCGAAATCTTCCGCGTAATCAACAGCTTCCCCGAAGGTTAAAACTCCGTGGATTTTTGGTATTTTTATTCTTCCAGACTGCTTTGAAGAAGCCACAGCAATATTACGCCAGCGCCTAAGCCGCGACTCTTCCCTGCCTTTTAAATTAACGATCGTGCGCTTGGTTTTCAAAGGGATAAACTCATCTACCCCTAACTCGGTGACTTTTTCTATTATATAATCTATTTTTGCTTTTTTTGGTATGGCACAGGCAAGAACAATAGAACATCCTAGTGCGTTATCTCCGCCTAAGATATTTTCCGAATCGATCTTAACCGCTATACATTCAGGCTCTATTCTGGAAATATGCCCATTATATTCAAATCCGTCGTTGGCGGAGAAAACCAGTTTATCTTTAAGTTCCATGCGTAAGACATTTTTTATATGATGAATTTCCCGCGCCTCAGTTATATTGATATAGCCGTTAGCTATATCGTCTTTCCTGCAATAAAAACGCCTCATTTTTCGCCGAATACCTCCGCGGTAAAGGTATAAAGTTCTGTATTTTTATCTTTCCAGGCATCTTTGGGTAGCCCGGCTTTATGACTGCAAAGGCAAGAAAGGAATTCTTCACGGCTCCAGCCTGTCTCATCTGCCACCTGAGGCAGGAAAACCCCCGAATTAAAGCCTTTTTTAACTATAACCCCGTGCTTGCCGATTATTATATTCTCCGGATTAAATTCGCGTTCGGGCTTCGATAGAACGGATATTTCAATATCAACTTCTTTTAATTCATCAGCTGCCAGCGGGTTGAAACGAGGGTCCCGAAAAGCCGACTCAATGCTCATGTCGCGGACAGTAAGATAGAGCGGGCCGCGGCCGATAATATTTCCGATACAGCCGCGAAGTTCGCCAGCCTTACGCAAAGTAACAAACGCGCCCTTTTCTTCTAAAAGAAAAGGGTCGTTTTCCCGGAATTCTTTTATTTTTCCGCTGGATAGATATTCTTCTATGGCCTGACGGGCAATTTGCAAGAGCCGGTTTCTTTGTGTTTCGGTAAGCATATTAAAAAGATGGTTTAAGCGTTAATAACCTATACTATTATTGTGGCGCCGAAATACATTATTTCGGCATCCACTTTTGCTTTCATTAATGAAAGCAAAAGTGGAGCTGGGGGGAGTCGAACCCCCGACCCCCTCGTTGCGAACGAGGTGCTCTCCCAACTGAGCTACAGCCCCAATTTATTATAATACCTTTATTTTTAAATAGTTGTAGCAAATACCTTTTCATCGGTTTTACTCGTAACTGCGTCTGGTGTCCAAAAAGTGTCCATCCGTTTCCCTAATATATCAACTGCCCGCTTCTTATGATCCGGGGAAAGATGGCTGTATCTAAGCGTCATCTCAAGCGACTTATGCCCCAACAACTCCCTAACAGTGTTTAAATCCACTCCCGACATTACCAGATGAGAGGCGAAGGTATGCCGCAGATCGTGGAAACGAAAGTTAATTATACCTGCGTTTTTAAGCGCTGTAAAGAATGATTTTCTCACAGCTGTATATGGCCTGCCATCCTTATTGCTAAATATATACGCGCTTTGAGGATGCTTCCTTACCTTAATAAGGGCGGTCTTGGCTTGCTCATTCATAGGAACTTCTCTTTTTTCCCCGTTCTTTGTATTAAGTAAATGGATTATCCCTCTTTCAAAGTCTACATCATACCATTTAAGGCCGAATATCTCGCCTTTACGCATACCGGTATTTAAGGCAACTATAACGATAGGCCTTAGATGATTAGAGCAATTAGCTAACAACTTAACGATTTCCTCTTTTTCAAGATAACGGAGCCGTTTATTTTCCGCCTTAAAAAGCTTCACCGTGCGCATAGGGTTATTTGCTGCTTTTCCCCATTCAATAGCGCGGTTATAAAGAGAGCTTAAACAATTAAGGACCCTGTTTACCGTTGCCTTAGTAACGCTCTTTAAGCTCTCTGCTTTATATCTTTCAATGTCTTTAGGGGTTATTTCATAAAGGTATCTGCCAGCAAAATAAGATTTTAGTTTTCTAAGGTTAAAATAATCGGATTTATGCCAGGATTTATTATTTACCTTGCAATGAAGCTCTAAATACTCATCGGCGAATTCTTCAAACTTAATCTTTTCTTCCTTTTTGATATCAAGAAACCTGTTCTCGGCTATCTGGAGCTTACGCTTGCGCAGGACGTTCTCGGCAAGAACCTTGCTTGCGCCGATTTTCTCGCGCTTGCGTTTGCCTAAAGCGTAGTAATCTATCCAGTAGTCTTCGCCTTTTTTGTAGATAGCCATATTATTCTTTTTTCTTCCTCCACCGCTTCCAGCACCATATAAGCAGTGAACTGACGCTGCGCTCTTCTTTCTTGGCGTCTTCTTTAAGCAAGTCCTTTTCTTCTTTGTTAACTCGCAGGTTTATCTGTTGTTCTTTATTCATAGGGTTATTCTAACAATTGTATATACATTGTCAAGATAATTTTTCCACCTTTTTATCTATAAGCCAGGATTCAATCTCGCGCAGGTCGAACTTTACCAAGCGCCCCATCTTGATGTAAGGGATTTTCTTTAAATAGACCCAGCTGTAGACGGTATTTAATTTGATATCTAAATATACGGCCAAGTCCTCCGGGCCGATAAACCTTTTTTCCACTTACTTTTCCTCTTTAGTTAAGATACGCAGGGTTACGGTTGTATGCTGTATATAGATAGATAAAATCTTGCCGCTAACCGGAGAGTATATTTCGGTTGCTTCTATCTCTCGCTCGATTTTATCTAAACTTGAGCGGGCAAGGTCAACTTTTGCCTTTGCTTCTGAAAGTTTTATCTCATCCAACCGCTTATTTAAGGTAAGGGCTCTTTGCTGGTTCAGAAGCGCATCCTCTTTTTCTCTTAGTTGTGATTCTTCTTCAATCTCCAGCCTTAATTTATCTAGGCCGCTTTTGGCAATATCCCATTTGTTTTGTGCCTCTTTTTTATAAATGAGCAGGCGGTTTCTTTTGGCATCCTGCAAGGCAAGAAGATCTCCTTTAGCGATAACGTCATTAGCCTTAACTTTTAACTCTTTCTCCGAATCGTGGATATCTTTAATGTATAAGGTAACCACCTTGGACAGGGTGGTATTCTGTGCCGATGAATCAGGCGGCGGGATAAATTTTATTTTTTCTTTAGGGGAAGAAAAATTTATCATTAAAATCATGCCCTCATTAACTAAAAGGTTTAAGATATTCTGTTTAAAGATATCTTCTTTAACCGCATAGTCAAAATTTAAACGGTTTACGCCTGCGTTTAAAACAGAATACTCATCAAGAGAAAATTCCAGATTAAATTTATCATAGGTCTTGATATAACCTAAAAGATAGGTCTTCCCTGCTATAGGGATGTATTTTAAGAGTTCGGACAAGGGCTGTTCCATTAGCGATACTTCGCAAGTCAAAACCTTAACCGGCTTGCCTTTAAATGACTGTATCTTCAGGGAACGAATATTATCATTTGGATCTGCTCCGATAGAATAAACTTTTCCCTCCGGAGACTGCAGGACGAGCGAATTTTTACTGGTAGAATTTATTGCCAGCCACTTTCCTTTGATCTTCTTCTGCGAAACATTAAATATGCCCTCAAACTCAACCTGTGTTTCATAGCCTTGCGCGGAATAACTTAAATAATCCGAAGCCGCTGACTGGGGAATTTTGATTAAATAATGCAAAGCCCCTCTCACTCCGATTCTGTTTAGAGGCAAGACTAATAAGGCCAAGCCGGATAAAACTCCCAGAAATATTAACTCCTCGCGGCTTGCGGTAAAAATTCTGTATTTTTCATTTTTAGGCAGGACTGCCCGGATAAGATGCGGATAAAACAAAGGCACGCCGGATTTATTTACCGCATCTATTAGTATGTGCGAAAAAACCCCGAAGATAAAACAGAAATATATCTCTTTAAGCTTAAACATCAGTAAAGGCAGGCCCATCAGGCTGAATATTACCCAGCCTAACAAACTATGGGTTAATGTCCTGTGGCCAAACCTGCGCTCTAAATATGATGAAACGGGTAAAAACATTTTTCCCAATCTGCTTGCGGTAGTATCAATATCAGGTAATAGTGAACCCAAAACAGCTGATCCATATCCAATAATGCTTAGGGGTGTATTCATCGCTGCTCCCATCAAGCCGCATGAAGCGCAGGCAAAGATACAGTGTGTTGGCGCCATCATTAATCGTCTCGTTCTTCTTTGTAGCCAATGGCCTGATAGAATAAGAGATAGTTTTCTTGAAGTTCGTTTTGTACCTCTTGAAATTCAAACTCGCTAAGGCGCTCTGCCTCTTGTTTGGCTAAAAATTCATCCATGGAAATTACCCCAAGATTAAACTTCTCTTTGGCTAAATCTAAGCTTTTTTGAGAGTCAAGATAGCTTGCTTCTTTAAGCTTCAAAAGAAGTTTGGATTTTTCTAAGGTATTAAACGCAGTAGTCACTTCCCGGATGACCTGCTGTTCAACGAGAGAAAGCTCCTCTCTTGCGGAATCCAAATCAAGATAAGCCAAATCCTTTTCTTTTTTACTGCCGTTGAAAAGCCGGCCCAAGTCCTGTGAAACACCAATGCCAATACCGCGCCGGTCGCTTAAAGGGCCGTAGCCTAATTGCAAAGAAAGATTCGGAGAAAAATGCCTCTGCGCGTCTTTTAAAGTTACTTTGGCTTTTTCGATTTTGTTTCTATTGATGAGGATATTCGAATTATGCCCAAGGGCGTAATCTATAGCTTCTTTTAGGTTAAATTCTTGCTCGGCAAAAAGAACTGTAAAGGCAAATATGATAAGTAAAAAAGAGATAAGAAACTTTCCTAGCATTCTTCACCTCCGTGCTGGGTAAGACGCGGCCTGATTTTAACCATGGAGACGCTTTCTTTGCTATCATCAATCAGCACTGCTTCACCGGGGCGTTTGAGATTATGGATAAGCAGCTTTAATTCCGAAGGCATATAAGCCTGGGTGAGCTTATTTACCGTTAAAACATCCTCAACATTGGTAATCTTATGGGTAATGATCAGGTCGCACTGCGAGATAATTTCATTGTCTAGACTTGAAGGCTGCTGTGTTACAAAGACACAGGACAGGCCGGGCTGGCGGCCTTCTTTTACCCAGCGGATGAGGATTTCTTTGGCAAGGGTCTTCTGGCCTTGCGGCGCGAATTGATGCGCCTCATCAAGCAAGAGCCAGATACGCTTCATTTCGCAAGGAAGCTCAAGGTCATGCCTTTTTTTATTCAGGATATTTTCTTTAAAAAGATGGCGCGATAAGATATCTAAAAGAAGGTTACGCAGGCCAAAAGCCGAAGGCTCAAGCACGCTTAAATCAAGGACGTTTATTTTTTCGGGATTAAAGATATTTTCTTCGCTGTCTTCGGTTTTTACGCTAAATATTCCTAAGCGGTTGAGGGATTCCAAACGATTAATCAACGCCTCTTGAGTTTTATCCTGGCTGAACTTATCGTTTTTAATCTCGGCGATAATATCGGGGATGGAAAACATCCCCTTTTCTTTTAGCGACTGAACCGCGCGGTATAAAGATATGCCTAACGGCTCATTTATGGAAAGATCAAACAGGTTACACCATGCTTCTTCGCTTAATTCATAAGGCCTAATCTCAATTCGCTTAAATTCTATGCCTAAATGCTGCATCTGCAAGATAACATCAAAATCGTATCTTTCATGGGGGTTACCGGGAATAAGTATCCTTACCGGAAGGGCTTTTGTGGAATTAGCCTTTTTATTGGGAAGGCACATTGTCCAATAAATGCCG
>PCWA01000009.1 GCA_002796125.1 Candidatus Ghiorseimicrobium undicola | reverse complement strand
TATTACATGGGAGACCCCGAAGAGGTGAAAAAGGCGATGGAAGCGGTTGCCAACCAGGGGAAGGCGAAGAAGGCCTGACAATCTACCTTCTTGAAGGAATATATAAAATAAGCCCGGCCGCCTTTACAAAGGCAAGCAAAAGACATATTTGCAGTATCCCCAGAATCGGTATGAATATTACAGGTATGAGCAAGGCGGCGAAAAACCCTCCCAGAAGATCCATAGAATACAAAACCCCTGCGCTTTTCTCGATGGGCTGCTTATTCTTTTTTGACGTATAGTATTTTTTGTATATCTTGTTTGCCATAGGGAATTGTGCCCCTGCCAGAAGTCCCGATAGTGCGGATAATATATAAAATAAAGGATAAAAAGCAAATGTTCCGACTGTGTTTAGGTATTTCAATGACAGCCCGGCGCTTAAACAAAAGATGATTATTAAAACCTCCGTTACGGTGAACCAGCAAAGGGTGTTTTTTTTGGGGTTTAAATTTTTAGCGGCAAACAGTGCGCCTGCGGCAAGGCCGAACATAAAAGATGTTGTCAGCAGGGCGATGTCGCGATATACATAACCAAAAAATATCTGATAGGAGAATATAAATATTAAATTAAGGCTCATTCCTGTAAAGCCTGTAGTAGCGATTGAAACAGCTACACCCCTTATTGTGAGGCGCGAAGCGCCGAAACAATCTGTTTTTAGGGATTGCTTCGCTCGCTTACGCTCGCTCGCAATGACAGTGAGAAATAAGGCAATAATTAAAAATATAAGATGTTTAGAATTCAATCCGCCTAAAAGAGTAAATAATTTTCTTAATGACGGATTAAAAAGGGAATTCCAGTATGAGATCCCATAGAAGACCCCTATGGGAACCAGATTTCTATTTTCCTTAACCCTTGTCTCTTGACCCCCAACCCTTTTATTTAGCGTGGCATAAAACCAATCCTGCCAGTATTTTTGGAGCCGGTCTTTTATGTGGAATTCATCGAAGGTATCGGTCAGGATATGACGCGCCTTAAGCCTTTCCATAAGGATTTCAGGCGTTATTTTAATTGGTTCGCTTGACGCGATGTAAATATTAGAATACCCCGGGATTACGAGGATATTTGGGAACACGCCCTCCAATGTTTTTAATACGCATAGGTTAAGCTGCCTGAGCTCATGATTGATATAACTCAAAGAGCCGGGCAGCGTCAGCACTACACGCCCGTTCGGAAAAACTATTTTTTTGATTTGAGCGAAAAACTCCTTCGTATAATAGCGGTTAAGCTGTAGCGTGGACGGGGGAGGCAGGCTGATAAAGACAATATTATATTTTGCGCCCGCGTTCTTTACAAGACGGACGCCGTCTTCTATTATGATATGGACTATGGGGTTATTTAGTTCTCCGGAGGTTATACCCGTCGGAAACTTTTTTACCAACGTAATCAGAAGAGGGTCAATCTGGGCGTAATCAATGATTCCCGGGGAGTACTTTAACGCCTC
>PCWA01000079.1 GCA_002796125.1 Candidatus Ghiorseimicrobium undicola | reverse complement strand
GCCAGATACTCGATTGGGTATACAAGAAGTGCGCCCGTGATTTTAACGGGATGTCCAACCTTTCCGCCGCCTGCCGGGAAACGCTTGCGAAAAAATTGTATATAAGCGGTTTAAAGCTGCTTAAGGAGCAGGTTTCGCAGGATGCCACGAGGAAATTTTTATTTGAACTGGAGGACGGCGAGAGTATAGAAAGTGTTTTTATACCTTCGGCAAATACCGATACGGCGTGCATATCCTCTCAGGTCGGATGCAGATTCGCCTGCAGTTTCTGCGCAAGCGGTAAAAAAGGTTTCGTGAGGAATCTGCTCCCTGCCGAAATGGTAAACCAGGTTTTAAGCATAAGGGAGGTTCCTCTTCGGATAACAAATATCGTGTTCATGGGGATAGGCGAACCCCTGGACAATTACGATAATGTATTGAAGGCGGCCAGGCTCCTTAACGCGCCTTATGGCTTAAATATAGGCCAAAGAAAAATTACCATATCAACCGCCGGGGTAGTTCCCGGAATAAGGCGATTGGCCGGCGAGGATTTGCAGGTGGAGCTTTCTATTTCTCTTCATGGAGCAAACGACAAAATGCGCTCCGGCATTATGGGGATAAATAATAAATACCCGATTAAAGAGCTGATTGCCGCCTCCAGAGAATATATAATCAAAAAAAGGCGGCAGGTGACCTTTGAATACGTATTAATAGAAGGATTAAATGATTCAAAAAAGGATGCCGAAGAGTTGGCGGCCTTGATAAGGGGGATGCTGGCAAAGGTAAACCTTATACCCCTAAACGCGGTGGAAGGTTTAGGTTATGCGCCCCCCGGGCCGAAGCAGATTAAGGGATTCAAGGATATTTTAGATAAAAAAGGCATCACATCGATTGTCCGGGCTACGAGAGGGATGGATATTTCGGCCTCATGCGGACAGCTTAAGTTAAGTCATAAACAGGAATAAAGGCGGGAACCGCGCGTTATTTAAATTTTTTTTTGGTGTTTAGTATCCTGGAAAAGCAGAATATGTTTAATCCTATAATCAATCCCCAGGACAGTATGAAAAATATCCAGCCGATTACGGTCATCTTTTTTTAGCCTTTCGTTTTTTAGTCCAGGCGATTTTTACCAGGATGGATAATGTTATAAAGATGCCCAGCAGCAGCAGCCTGATCGCCAGTATGTATATTCTGTCCGCTTCCGCTACCCCCCTCATCAGTATGGTAGGAACCCCTTCCTGAACGAACCAGAATCCCAGTATCAGGAATAAAAATGACGGTGTTATGTATTTTATAATAAATTTATAAATCGCCGGTATTTTTATATCTGCGCCTTTATGCATTTCCTCCCAGGCGTTCTCTATACCGAATACCCATCCGAAAAGTATTGTTTCTACCGTGGCAAACACGACAAGGCAGAAGGTCCCTCCCCAGAAGTCCATCTCATTTACTACGCCATGCCCTAAGAGGAATATCACAGGCTGGCATAAAAAAAAGCTGATTA
>PCWA01000037.1 GCA_002796125.1 Candidatus Ghiorseimicrobium undicola | reverse complement strand
CGGCACAGCACTTGACTCATGCCTGATAAACTTCGGAGTGGAAAACCTCGACCTTATTACCGCCGGAAGCGTGCCGTACAACCCGGCTGAACTTTTAAGCTCAAGCAGAATGAAAGAACTTATTGATACCTTCCGCGCCAAGTACGACTATATAATTTTTGACGCGCCGCCTGTAATACCGCTTACCGACCCGCAGGTATTGGGAGCGCAGGCCGACGGAGTGCTGATGGTAGTCCAGGCGGGCAGGACGCAAAGAGGAATAATCGAGCACGCGCAAAGCCTGCTTAACCAGGCAGAGGCGAAAGTATTGGGTTTTATACTTACCGGGATACGCTACCACATCCCGCAGTATATTTATAGATATCTATAAATAATCAGTGTAATCTGTTTTTAATCTGTGTAATCGTTTTTGAAACATGTTTAAACGCAATCTATTACAAAGTTTTAAATTCGCCTTAGACGGCCTGATATTCGTTTTTAATAACGAGCGCAATATGCGGCTTCATTGCGCCATAGCGATCGTAGTAAGCCTGGCGGCCGCCTATATGAAAATTTCAAGCGTGCAATGGTTTTTTCTCCTGTTTGCCATAGCATTTGTCCTGATAACCGAAACTGTCAACACCGCCTTTGAACTCCTGCTTGACTATATTAACGGCAAAAAATACCACTCAACGGTCAAAATGCTTAAAGATATAGCGGCAGGAGGCGTATTAATCGCCTCAGTTAACGCGCTTATAGTGGGAATAATCATATTTTTACCTTTAATAATAAATAAACTATAGAAAGGCAGGCAATGCAGAAAAACAACAACTTATACGCCGTAATACTCGCCGGAGGTTCGGGCACCAGATTCTGGCCGCTAAGCCGCCAGATACAGCCCAAACACCTGCTTAAGTTCTACAACAACGAATCTTTATTACAGCAGACCATAAAACGCGCGATACCAAAAATTAATCCGGCTAATATTTACATAGTAACCAACAGCCTGCATAAATTTGAAATAGAAGCCCAGGCCGCCTTATTCGGCATACCTGCCGATAATACCATACTTGAACCCCAGGGCAAAAATACGGCAGCTGCCATAGCGCTGGCGGCATCTTGCGTTATTGAGAAAAACGCCGATTCAACGCTTGTTATACTGCCCGCGGACCATCATATCGCCGATAACGAAAAGTTCTTATCCCTGATAGATAAGACAGTGGAGGTGGCGGAAAAAGGATATATCGTAACTTTAGGCATAAAGCCAACAAACCCGGCAACCGGCTATGGCTACATCAAAACTAGTACGCAATACTCTATACACAATACTCGATACTACAAAATAAGTAAGTTTACCGAAAAACCTGATCTTAAAAGAGCGAAACAATTCATCAAAGATACGCATTATTTATGGAACAGCGGGATGTTTATCGTAAAATGCCGGGTAATTTTAGATGAGATAAAAAAACATATGCCCAAGCTTTATGACGCGGTGCTTAAAATAAAAGATGGGGAGCCGATAGCCAAAATATATGAAAAACTGGACTCCGTCTCTATTGACTACGGCGTGCTGGAAAAATCAAAAAATACCGCGGTAATAAAAGCGGTTAATCTCGGCTGGAGCGATATGGGGACATTGTCATCCCTTGATTCTATAATTTCAAAAGATAACCGGGGCAATATCATTCAGGCAAATTCCATAGACATAGGGAGTAAGAACGTAACGATTATCGGCAACAAACACCTCATCTCAACCATCGGGCTCAATGATTTGATTATCGTTGACACGGAAGACGCCTTACTGGTATGCCCGAAAAACAGGGCGGAAGACGTAAAGCAGATGGTTGATTTGGTCAAAAGATCAGGCGGCTATGAACATTTCTCATCGCATACCGCCAAAAGGCCGTGGGGTACATACACCATCATTGAAAAAGGCAGGGGCTATAAGGTAAAGATTATTGAGCTTGCCCCGCATAAACGCCTGAGCCTGCAAAGGCATAAGCTTAGAAGCGAACACTGGGTCGTAGTAGAGGGAATAGCCAAGGTAATCTGCGAAGGGCAAGAGCGCGCAGTTTACAGCAACGAAAGCATTTTCGTATCAGCGGGCCAAACGCACCGCCTCGAAAACCCAAATGATAAACCGCTTAAGATTATCGAAGTTCAAAGCGGCAGCTATCTGGAAGAAGACGATATTGAAAGATTAGACGATGACTTTGCAAGGGGAAAATAACGATTTGGATTTTAAAACAGGGGGTATTATGCGTTACTTAGTTACAGGGGGAGCTGGTTTCATCGGCTCAAACATCGCTGAACGCCTGATAAAAGAGGGGAATTTCGTAAGAGTACTGGATAATTTTTCATCCGGTAAAGAAGAAAATCTGGAATTCAGCAAAGGATTAGAGAGCGACAAATTCGAGCTAATCCGCGGAGATATCCGTGATAAAGACGCCTGCGATAAGGCTGCTAAAGGCGTAGATTATGTGCTTCATCAGGCGGCACTAAGAAGCGTGCCTAAATCGATGAAAGACCCGGAAAGCTACAACGACGTAAACATCAGCGGCACGCTCAACCTCTTACAAGCAGCCGGAAAAAATAAGGTAAAACGGCTCGTTTTTGCCTCATCCAGCTCTATATACGGCGATACGGATAAGTTTCCCGAAATAGAAACGGACCTGCCGCGGCTTATTTCACCTTACGCGCTAAGCAAGTTAACCGGAGAATACTACTGCCGGATATTTTCAGAGTTCTTTAACGTGGAGACTGCCTGCCTGCGTTACTTCAACGTATTCGGACCCCGGCAGGCGCTGGATGACGAATACGCGGTGGTCATACCCAAATTCATCACCTGCATATTAAACGATGAACAGCCGCCTATTTTCGGCACAGGCGAGCAATCAAGGGACTTTACCTTTATTGATAATGTGGTTGAAGCCAATATACTTGCCGCCACGGCCCCTAATATAAAGCATGAGGTATTTAACGTTGCCAACGGTAAGGATAATACGGTTCTCCAGCTTGTAGAAGCCTTAAATAAAATACTCGGCAAGGATATTAAACCTAAACTCCTGCCTGTTAGAGCCGGTGATGTGTTTAAGACTCAGGCGGATATATCCAAAATAGAGAAACTACTCGGCTTTAAATCAAAGGTAAATTTTGAAGAGGGGCTGAAGAGGACAGTAGCGTATTTTAGCGAAAGGGAAAAATGCTTGGCGAAATAATAAAATACAGGGACCTGTTGTTCATGCTGGCAATGCGTGATATCAGAATAAGGTATAAACAGGCGATAATGGGCTTTGCCTGGGCAATATTTATGCCGATTATGGCGATAATGGCCGGCGTTATTGTAAAACTGGCAATGTCTTTTGTTTCGGGCAAACCATTGGACCTGCAGGGGATTACCTCAATCACCGTCAAAGTCCTGCCTTGGACATTTTTTGTAAGCGCGATAAAATTTTCAGTCAATAGCTTAGTGTCCAATAGGACACTAATCACCAAAATATACTTTCCGCGCGAAACATTGCCCTTTGGAGCAATACTTGCTTCGCTATTTGATTTCTTTATCGCGCTCTGCAGCCTGTCTATATTACTGGCTATCGCGCGTGTAGGCATAAGCATGCATATCTTACTTGTTCCATTTTTGCTTATTTTCTTTATACTTTTTACTACCGGCCTTGGCTTGATACTTTCATCGGCCAACCTTTTTTACCGGGATGTAAAATATATCGTAGATACTATCCTTATGTTTGGCATATTTTTTACCCCGGTATTTTATTCATCCGCCACATTCGGTAGATGGCAGGCATTATTATTAATAAACCCTATCGGCAGCATATTGGAGGCGATAAACGACAGCGTCGTCCTGCACCAGATGCCGGACATATTATGGCTATCATATGCCGGCCTGAGCTCAATACTAATTTTCTTATTAGGAGTAAGGTTCTTCAGGAGGCTTGAACCGCAATTCGCCGAACGCATCTAACTAAACGCTATACGCTTCCGCCTGAGGCAGATCCGCCTTTGGCGGAAACCACTAACGACCATGAGTAACGTTATTGAATTTAACAATGTCTGGAAAAAGTTTAACAGGGGAGAAAAACTAAATTCTATAAGGGATTTAGTGCCCGCGATGTTCGGAAAGGCATTACCGCTTGGTAACGGAGGAGCTTTAAAAAAAGAGGAATTCTGGGCATTGCAGGATGTGGATTTTAAAGTAGAAAAAGGAGAGGTATTGGGAATTATCGGGCCTAATGGCGCGGGAAAAAGCACGACATTAAAACTTTTATCCGGTATTATGCCGCCGAACAAGGGCGAGATAAAAATAAACGGCAAGCTCTCCGCTTTAATAGAAGTTACTGCCGGATTTCACCCCGAGCTTACCGGCCGGGAAAACATATACCTCAACGGAACGATTCTCGGCATGAGAAAAAAGGAAATAGACGCCAAATTCAATGATATCGTGGAATTTTCGGAGTTGGGAGAATTTATTGATACGCCTGTCAAGAGATACTCTTCCGGCATGTATTCAAGGCTGGGATTTTCAGTTGCCGCCCATATGGAGCCGGATATACTTTTAGTAGATGAGGTATTATCGGTTGGCGATATCGCTTTTCAGGCGAAATGCGCTAATAAAATGCGAGAGTTATTAAATTCCAATACCACGATAATACTTGTCTCGCATAATCTTGCGCTTGTGCAAAGTTTATGCAAAAGAGTGATTTTAATAGAAAACGGCAAGATTTTCAAAGAAGGCGGCGCAGATGAAGTAATAACCCACTATCAGAATATCGTGTATAAAAAAGAAGGGGAGAAGCTCCAGAAAAAAATTCGTGCCGCTGAAGATAAGCCAAAAATAAACCAGAATACTCTAATTGATATCTCAAATGTCTTAATTTCAAACGGCGATTTAAAGCACAAAAACAGCTTTAAAGGCGACGAACCGATATCCGTAACTATTGAATATAATGCCAAAAAACTTATAGAAAAACCCGTATTTAATTTAACCATAGTCAGATCGGATGGTATCATATGCTGTTCCGCCAGCACAAGCGATAACGGAGCTCTAAAGACAAGCGAGATAGAGGGAAACGGGAAAATTAAGATAGATTTTGGAAAACTAAATCTTACTGCCGGAACATATATTATACGCATATATATTTGGGATAAAGATATGATGTATGCATATATAAAACGAAATCAAGATATCTTCCGCATAGAATTGGAGAATTTTAATAGACAGACAAAAGCTGTTTTTCTGCCGAAGGTAAAGTGGGAGATAGAATAAGTGAGTACTTTTTTTATTTATCTGCATAATAAACAACCCTTAAGCGAAAGTGCTTTAGAAAATATAGCAGCGAAATCTAAATTTTTTCCTTGGGTTATAACTTCTAAATACCAGTCCGATAACGTTCAAATTATTTATACGCATAATAAAAATGATACCCTTGATATTTTTATCGCAAAAGATTCAAATCAGATCGCTGTTTTGAACGGATATATAAGCGAAAAAATAATGATCGACAATTCAAAAAATGCGCATCAGCAAACAAATGCCCAATTATTATATATGCTTTATCGCAAATCCGGCATATCATCCTGTATTGGTCTAAATGGTATGTACAACTTCTTTGTTTTAACCCCTAATGAACAATGCGCAGAAATAGCTTCAGACCGATTAGGGCTATATCAGACATTTTTCTCAGCTATAAACCAGAAAAACTCTGTATTAACATCATCAATTGCATTCTTGAAATCCCTGCCAGGCTATTCTCCGAAATTAAGCAAAAGAGGATTGTTTGATTTATTATATATGGGGATAGCATTCGAAGAGTACACAATTCTGGAAAATGTCGTTCGCTTATTACCAAATTCAAGCTATCAGATAAATAAAGAGCGGTTAAAATTAACTGAAGAAAAAACTTTACCCTTCTCGGAAAAAAACTGGGGAGTAAGTCAACCATCGTTGCTTGATGAGCTTGAATATAGGTATACCAATGCGGTGAAACGCCTCTTTAAGCCGGAAGATAGAATATTGTGCCTTCAATCCGGCGGCAAGGATTCCCGTCTCTATAGCTATATTTTTAAAAAAGCCGGGATTTCGCCTGAATGTATTACCCTCGGAGAAGAACATCATGCTGAAGTCTTTTTAGCGAGAGAAGTAAGCCAAGTACAAAATTTCCCGTGGCGACGTTTACCTATCTGCCGGAATTCCAAGATAGATTCTGCCTGGGCATATTTAGGATTAGATAGTTTTTCTCGCCGCATATTTCCTCTTAGTACTTTTGAAAATATAAGTAAACTTCCTCAGGATTGTGATTATGTGACGGCTGGATACTTAGCGGATCAAATCATCGGCGGCGGTTATCTCCCCGATAGAATAAAACCAAATATTAGCGAAGAAGAAAAAGCAGATTATTACTTAAATTTTACGCGGTCATGCTTTCTTTCGCCAGAAAAAATACAGGAATGTTTTAGAGGAGATATTCGCGATTATATAAAAGAATATAAAACAGGACTTATAAACTGCATTCAGCATATCGCGAATCATCCTTACCATCAAATGCATGGCTTGTGGTTACGGACAAATGGCCGTTTTAAAGTGGGTGGATCGGTTAGGGCGTTAGCCGCGGCTGGATGCCTTAGAATACCCCCTTTAGATAACGACCTGATGAATTTTGCTTTTTCATTACCTCCTTCGTTATTATTTAACCGGCTTATTACCGATATTCTCTTAACGAAAAAATGTCCTCGGCTTGCCGCGATTCCTTTAGAACAATATGAAAAATACGCCAAGAGTTTAATACGCAGCCTGAAAAACGAACTCAAATACAAAGTCTGGAAAAACTATAATGAAAAGGTTGTATTCCCCTTTATGCGGCTATCTGGATATTCACCAGTTATAACTTCGCAGTTTTATGTTGATACTTTTTCGTTGCATAGCAAATCTTTCCAAAAGATAATGTCGGAAGCCTTAAATATACTACCGCGCGCAGAAGGAATATTGAATATCAAAAATGTTGAGAAATTGATAAAAACCGGAGTGCCCAAAGAGGATAACCATATTTTTTCCGGCAGCGCCATCAGATCTCTGATTACCGTAATTTTTGCGATAAACGATTTTAATCCATGACACAGCCATTAACAAGCATTATTAAAATATTTGTGGCATGATCCAGCTACAACAAGATATAATAAAGCAGAAAATTAAAAATATTTTTAAGAAAGATGTCGTTAGCATTGTGCGTTCTATTAAGAATCTGTCAAAAAAAGAAGAAAAGGTAATAGACATATATATGCTGGATCTATGCGATAAATCCATCGGCACAAATAAAAATAATAGTAATACAAAAACAGACGGATGGAGCGATAAGATCCAAATTAAAACCCTTTCCAAAAATGAACGGGAATATTTTGAACAATATCTGGAAATACGTAAAGATTTCTTGGCCCGGGAAGACTTAGAAAGCATATTAAATCTGGAATCTAAATATTTCCTTGCCCTACAAAATAATCAAATCGCCGGAGTTTATTGTTTGGTCCTCAAAAAAACACCGATAAGAGGCGGTTTTGATTTAGAAATAATTTTTACCGATAACCAAGCATATTTATTCCAACTTTATGTAATGCCTGAATTAAGGGGTACTGGATTAGGATCTTTCCTTATTTCATATCTTATAAATTATTGCCGCAATAAAGCATTTCAATACTTAATAATCGCAATGAAGACCGATAACGAAGCTAGTATTCATATGCACAAAAAAATTGGATTTAAAAAATATGCACGAATAAAAGTTATTAAACAATGTTTTATAAAACGACATGAATTTAAATTAGAAAAAGATGTAACTCCCGGATTATTAACCATAAAAACCTTTGAAAAAAAATTATCAAGCTTTAAATAGTGCCGCTAAAAAATGCAGATTAAAAATTTTAAAAAAGAAGAAAATAGTGAATTAAGCAGAGTGGCTGCCTCGGTTATTTGGGAAGATAATAATCAGCCAAACCGTGATATCTATTTCGAAACAACTAATAAGTTTAAAAACGATTTATCTGCAAACCCCAATGCTTTCCTGACCGGATGCATATTGCCCGCGATGTACTTAAAGGAAAAAAGAATAAAAATCGAAGGTGCCATTTCTCAGGCTTTATATAATGGTTTATTGCGTAATATGCAATTATTGCGGAGATGGTACGGATGGAAATATAAACCCGTCAAGATTGAAGCAAGAATTGCAAAAAATGATAATTCCAAAACAAAACAGAATAAAAAAGTCGGATTATTTTTTTCAGGCGGCATAGATTCGCTTTTTTCCTTGCGCAGTAACCGCCTCAATTTTGCGCTTAATCATCCGTATTCAATTAGCGATTGCTTGATTATTTACGGATTTGATATTTTTCATGATCCAAGCGCGGAAAATAAAACACATGTTTTTGAACGCGCGGTTAAAAATGCTTCTGACATTGCAAATGATGCATGTATTAATCTTATACCTATTGCCACAAATATAAGACATTTATATAGCTATACTAAATTTTGGACAAAATGGTTTCATGGTGCCGCGCTTTCTTCCGTCGCGCATTGTTTTTCCTCGCGAATCGGCATTATGAATATAGCTTCAACAGATTCAATTATGAATTTGCAACCATGGGGATCTCATCCAAGATTAGATAAAAATTATAGTTCCGAGGGATTAAGAATCGTGCACGATAAGCTGGCTTCTAGGATTGAAAAAATCAAAATGCTCGCGGATTGGGACATAGCTCTACAAAAACTAAGAGTTTGCACACAAAACCACGATGAATTATTAAACTGTGGAAAATGCATCAAATGCATTAAAACAATGGTGATGTTGCTTGCTATAGGTAAATTAAGATACGCCACAGCGTTTCCAAGGCGCAATATAACAGTTGAAGAATTAAAAATGGCATTCCGGCATCAAAGCCAAATTGACTTTAACGTGAATTATTTATCTCTTGCTGAATTACTGGAAAACGAAGGCCAACACGAACTCGCTATGGCAATACGTAAAGATGCCGGATTTAAAGGAACCCTGCGCAGGCTTGACCAGCAATATCTCGGAAATAATCTTGCAAAGCTATATTCGCTTTTCTTAAAATCGCCTTAAGCTAAAAATCGAATCCAAGCAATATGCATACGCTTATATCAAAAATAGGCTCCCTGAAAAGAAACTGGCAGTATTGCCTTCCTTTCCAAAAACGGTTAGGATACGTCGGCTGGAACGGACATAATAACCTTGGAGATGAAGCTATTTTGGAAGCATCTAAAAATTTATTCCCGGATTTCAAACTTGTTAATTTTAAATATACTGCCAAAATCGAAAAACTTGAAAAATATTTTGGTAAACTCTATGACAGCGTGATCTTCGGAGGAGGGACGGTTATTAATGAACCAGGCTACCTAGAAAAAATAAAGCTGGCTTTGGATAATGGCTACAAGGTTTTTATTTTGGGGGCCGGGGTAAGAAATCCGGCATTCTGGGATAGGCATGATGAGCGGAATAATTGCTTAGATGAGTTTATCCCTAATCTTAAAAAATGTGCATTTGTAGGCATTAGAGGCCCGGTTTCAATGAAAATACTGAAAGAAAATGGCTTCCATAATGCATCAATAACCGGCGATACGGCGCTTCTTTTTGCCCAGAAAGAGATTAAGCGAAAAAAGCAAAGAAAAAAAATCGGCATTAATTTCGGGGCTTCAGCAGGAAAAGTATGGGGCAGAGAAGAAGACATATTGCAATTCATAATAAAAATTTCCGGACTTATAGCCAGAAACGGCTGGGAAATAACTTTTGTGCCCGTCTGGGATAATGATATCGGCTTTATCGAAAAAGCTGCCAAACAATTAAATGGTAAAGTTAAAATATTTTATGATTATAAATCTCTAAGCAAAACTCTGGATTTATTAAACACTTTTGATGTATTTATTGGCCAGAAATTACATTCTGTTGTTTTGGCATTATGCGCATATACTCCATCTATTATGCTGGAGTACCGCCCAAAATGCCATGATTTTATGTGCTCCATGGAACTTGAAAATTTTAATATGCGCACGGATGCGTTATCCAGCAATAAATTATTAAATATGGTTGATGAACTATATATAAATTCAAGCCATTATCAAAAATCTATATTTAAAAAAGTTAACGAATATAAAAATGCTCTTGAAAGCGCTGCACAGATCATTAGGAAAAAAATATGCTAAAAGTAAGCGTAATAATTCCAACACATAACTGCGCCAGATACCTGCCGGAAGCCATCGATAGCGTATTAAATCAGACCTATCAGGATTTTGAAATTATTGTGGTTGATGACGGCTCTACGGATAACACGAAAACAATCATAGAAGAATATATTGATAAATTTCCCGGAAAAATTCATTATCTTTACCAGGAACATAGGGGGCCGGGATCAGCCAGGAATCTTGGAATAAAAAAATCAAGCGGTGAATATATCGCTTTTCAGGACTCGGATGATTTGTGGCTGCCGGAAAAAATGAAGAAACAAATAAACTTACTGGAGCAAGATATAGAAATAAAGCTTGTATTTTCAGATATGCAGCAGCGTAATGAAAATAAAATCGTGAATAAATCATACCTGAATGAAAAAGGGCTATGCGATAATATCCAGGGCGAAAATTTATCTCTGGAGCTTGCTAAAGCAAATTTTATTTTTACCCCTACAGTCATCGTCAAAAAAAATGTTTTTTCTACGGTGGGATTATTTAATGAAGACTATAGGATAGGCGAAGATTATGATATGTGGCTTAGGATCGCCAAACGATTTAAGATCAACATAATCAATGAGCCGCTTGTCATCAGGCGACTGCGCGGCTTAAGCGTCTCGCACAATAGGGAGCTTTATCATGAAGAACATATCAAATTCTTAGGTGATTTTATAAAAAGCGGCGTTTTTACCAGGGAAGAAAAGAACATCTTTCGAAAACAGCGTGCGGATTGGATATACCATTTTGGGGGATATTATTTCTACAGGCGCGAATATAAAAAAGCTCGTCATTGGTTTACAAAAAGTATTTTTTCAATAAATGGTTTTAAGGCCTTCATATATTTAATCATCTCTGCATGCCCGTTAAGGCTTGCGGATTTTTTACGCTTAAGTAAAAGAAGGCATGAAATAATATGCCAAAAGTAAGCATAATTATCCCGACATATAACAGGGCTAAATTCATTAGACAGTCTATTGACAGCGTTTTAAACCAAACCTATAAAAATATAGAATTAATCGTGGTAAATGACGGATCTGGCGATAATACATCCGAAATCGTAGAAGAATACCGGCGTCAATACCCAGGTATAATCAAATATTTTTATCAGGAAAATAAAGGGCCGAGCGCCGCGAGAAATAAGGGGATAAAAGAAGCGCAGGGCGAATATATCGCCTTTATAGACTCCGATGACTATTTTTTACCGGATTTCCTGAATAAGTGCATGACATATCTGATTGCAGAAAATTATGACTTGGTAATTCCTAAAGCCTATTATCGGAAAATATGGGATCATGGAGAATGGAAGTTAAATTTAGCTGTTCGCGAAGAATTCCCGGGAAATATTAATGACCTTTATGTGAAATTATTTAAGCAATTTGTCGGCTGCATAAAAATGCTGATAAAAAAATCGTGCTTTCAGAAAATTGGTTATTTTGACGAAAGTTTATCCATCTGTGAAGATTTGGATATCTGGATACGCTTATCTAAAGCTAAACTAAAAATCGGCATGCTCAATGAAGATACCGCATTATGGGTATATTGCATACATGAAAATAGTTTATGGCATTCGCCCGAAGCGGAAAAAAAGCGCCTGTATGATTATTACCGTGTGTTAAAAAAACATGAACGATGCGCATTACATAGCAATCCATCATTAAAACCCATTTATGCTGAAAAATTTTGGACAATAGGAAAAGATCTTTTTAAGTTAAAAGGTGAGAAATATTTTGCCATGAAGATTTTGCTAAAAAGCCAAACTTATGAATTAAATATAAACCGGCTAATCAACTCATTCACAAAACTATTTTACAAAAAATACCGCCAATACAACTGAAGAATATATAAATCATACTAAAGATGATATCAATAGTTATTCCCACAAGAAACCGTGCATCATGGCTAAATGACTGCATACAGCATTTATTAAAGCAAGAATATGACAATTTTGAAATAGTCGTGGTTGATTCTTCAACTGATGAGGTGACAAAAACCGTTATATCGCAAAAATATCCTCAAATACGGTATTTCTTCCTGCCTAACGGGTTGAATAAAAGGCCGGAGTCAAAGAATATAGGCATTAAGCATGCCAAAGGGGAAATAGTTGCTTTTATAGATGACGATAGCTTGGTCCAGGACGGTTGGCTCAAAGCCTGCGCGGAAAGCTATACATCAGATAACATAGGAGCCGCAGGAGGCCTTATTATTGATAAAAATGTGGAAAACTCTGAAGGCTATAGTTCCGAAGCTATAGGCCGCTTAACCTATAACGGGACACGCATAGGTAATTTCTTTAAAGATCCCGGGAGAATAATAGAGGTGGACCACTTGAGGGGTTGTAATATGTCTTTTAAAAAATCCGCGCTTGTAAAAGCGGGAGGATTTGATATAAATTATACCGGCTCAAACGTTCTTGAAGAAACCGACCTCTGTATAAAAATTAAAAAGCTTGGCTATAAAATACTATTTAACCCAAAAATGGCGGTTATCCACACTACCGCGCCGCGGGAAATTGTAATGCGTAAAACATATGACTTTAAAAGAAACTTTTATATTGCGCGTAATTCAACGTATTTCATGATTAAAAACTTCGACCTAACTCGAACCATGTCATACATTTTTACCAATAATACAGGCATAATTTCTTTTTTTAAAAAACCGGGCCTTAGATTATTCACATGCATCATTGCTTCAATTTTTGGAAAAATTACCGGTTTTGCTGCCGGCATAAAATTCAAAATAATTAGATAAAGGTATTTATGAATATTTTGTATATAACAGAAATACTGCCATATTTTCCCTGCGGTGACGGCTTTAGGCTGGTAGCCTATAACATATTAAAACGCCTGTCCGCGGACAATACAATACACTTGCTTGCTTTCTATAGAACAAATGCTGATTTGGAAAATAAAAAAAGCATAAAAAATTTTTGCGAATCTATTGAAACTGTGCTATATAAAAAACCTTCTTTTATAAAGAAAATTCTTACTTTCTTCCGCGCCTACTCATGGGACAATGAAATGCGGGATAAGATAACTCGTGCCATAGATAATTACAACATAGATATAATTTTTGCCGAAGGCGCCAATATCGGGCAATATGTTTATAAAATAAAAAATTTGCCAAAAATAATCGCGCCGCATGATTCATCGTCAGCCCGCAATTATCAGTTCTTCCAGCAGGCAAAGCCTGGCATACAAAAACTACCGCACTTAATAAGATGGATAAAATCAGCCATCTATGAAAAATTGATATATTCAAAATTTGATCATTGCATTGTTGTGGGCCCGAATGACGCTGATAACCTAAAAAAACTTCTGCCAAACTTAAAAATCTCAATAGTAACGAACGGCGTTGACACGGAATATTATAAATATAATCCTCCTGATTCCACCGAAAATAATATCATTTTTACCGGAAATATGTCCTATCTGCCGAATGCTGATGCAGCGCTTTACTTCTATACTAAAATATTTCCACTCATACGCAAGAAAATAACTGATGTAAAATTATATCTTGCGGGGGCAAACCCTGCAGACGAAATACGCAACCTCGCCAATGATAAACAGGTAATAGTAACGGGCGCGGTTGATGACTTAAGAACTTTTATTCATAAAAGCGCGGTTTATGTCTGCCCCTTACGGCTTGGTACCGGGATAAAAAATAAGATTTTGGAAGCAATGGCAATAGGGATACCCATTGTAGCTACAAAAATAAGCACCCCGGGCATTAATATAAATGACGGCAATAATATTATGATTGCTGACGCGCCTGATGAATTTGCCAATAAAGTTATAGAATTATTATCAAACCAAGAAAAACGGCTAACAATAGCAAAAAATGCAAGAGATATGGTAGAAACACGTTACAGCTGGGAAACCAAAGTTGACGAAATAAAACAAATATTAAACCAAGTAAAAGGCAGGTCGATAACTCATCATAAAACGGCCAATATTTTAGGCATAGGCCTGGATTACTTAATGCTCAAAGATGATAAGGTAAGAGGCGATGTAAGAACAAGGCAATCTAATTACGCGAAATCTCTTACTTCATTCCATCAGGTAGTCTATTCTCCTAAAGAGCTAGGATTCAAAAAAGAAAAATGGGCGGATAACCTATATATTTACCCAAGCAATTCCAAAAATAAGGGTTCATTTATTTTGGATGCGCTTAAAATCGCGTCCCGAATATGCGGGGACAATAAAATTGATGCCATAACTACAGAAGACCCTTTTACGACAGGGGTCATAGGGTATTTGTTAAAAAAACGCTTTAAAATTCCTTTAAACATACAGGTACATATTGACTTTTGCGACAATCAATACTGGATAAATTTAAGAAAAATAAATAAGATTTTTAACGTTTTAGCAAAATTCATCCTAAAAAGGGCCGATACCATAAGGGTCGGCACGCAACATGAAAAAGATAAGCTCGTAAAAAAAATAAGGATTAATCCGGATAAGATATCGGTTATACCGGTAAACGCGGACCTCTCTAAATTTAGAGAAGTAAACGGCATAGACATACGAAAGCATTACCTAAACGGCAAATACGATAAATTAGTCCTGTTTGCCGGACGCCTTGTAGCGCAAAAAGACATACCCACACTGCTTAAAGCTTTTAAAATAGTGCTAACCAGCCGCCCATCCACGCTTTTAGTAATAGGTGGCTCAGGCACTCAGGAACAATTTTTAAAAAGAGCCGCGTCGGAATTAGCGATAGATGGCAATACAATATTTACCGGAAATATCCCTCATGAAAAAATACCGCAATATCTGGCGGCTTGCGACTTATACGTAGTATCATCCATATTTGAAGGAACCTGCATAGCCATGGCTGAGGCAATGGCAGCGGCTAAACCTGTGGTGGCCACAAAGTTTGCCGGCGCAAGAGACTTAATCAGTGACGGGGAAAATGGCTTCATAGTTGAACAAAGAGACCACGAGAGAATGGCAGATAGAATTATCCATCTCTTAAATAACCGCGAGAGAGCAAAAGAAATGGGAATAGCTGCCTCTAAGAAAATAGAGGAATATTTTGCTAACAATAAAAATATAGGCAAAGTAATCGAATTATGGCAAAAAACAGCAGGCATACAAAGTTAATCGCCATAGCCGGCCCCAGCGCCTGCGGAAAGAGCTTACTGGCTAAAGAACTATTAAAAAAATTAGGCAGCGATAAATGCTCTATAATTTCACAGGATAATTATTATAAGGACTGGGGTAGACTAAGCATAGCTAAACGTAAGAAGATAAACTTTGATAATATAAGAGCTTTTGATTTCGCGCTATTTAAAAAGCATTTAAAAGCGCTAAAAAATAATAAAACTATATCGCTGCCATATTATGATTTTATTAGCAGCAGACGCCTTAAAAAGACAAAGAAAATAGCTCCCAAGGTATTCATTATAGTGGAAGGGCTGATGCCATATGTTAAAAAAGAAACCGGCAAGCTTTTTGATTTGAAAATCTACGTAGACGCGGAGAATCATACCTGCATGGCAAGGCGCATAAACCGCGATATAAACGAACGCGGGGAAACATTGGAATCCACCTGCAGGCGCTATTTTAAAGACGTCTTGCCTATGCAGGTTAAATACGTGGAGCCGCAGAAGAGATGTGCGGATATAGCGGTAAACAGCAGTAAGAAATTAGGCGATAAAACGCTGGATAAAATAGTTAGGCGTATTAAACGCTGGTACTGAGTGCTGAGTACCGGGTACAGGGTAAAAAGAAAAAATTATGACGATAGAAGAGTTAATTAGGCAAGAAACGGAAAACATCCTAAAGCGCATAGGCGCTAATATTGAGGCTCTGATATTAGTGGGAAGCTTTGCAAGGGGGGAGGGATTAACCTGCCAAAACAACGCTGAATTAGAACTAATAAGCGATATAGAATTTTTGGCCATTGCCAAGCCGGAGAAGCTCGGGAAACTTAACAAAATAAAGCCGAAAGATAATAATTTAACCTTAAATTTTAGCACGCGAAAGCATTTAAAAAAGCTAAAACCCTGTATTTTTACGCTTGAGCTTAAGAATTTCGGCAAGGTTGTCCGCGGCGATAAAGAGATATTAAAAAATATCCCTGATTATGAATATTCAGATATCGCGCCCATTGACGGCTTTATATTACTAAACAACCGAATCGTTGAGCAGCTTATTCTGCTGAAAAAAATAGAAGACGGTAAAACAATATATCAATATGATATTGATAAAGGCTATATACAGCTGGCCAACTCCCTGCTTGCTTTTCATAAGCAATATAAAAGCTTATATAAGGAAAAGGCAGAGGCGCTCAAAAATACCCTCTGCGACATGTGTTATTTAGCGGATAAAATACCTGATTTTAAGCCCAAGGCGGAGAATGCCTTAAATAACGCGATTAGCGGCAAGACACGGCCAATAGATAATCAAGAAGCGAAAGAAAAATGGCTAGAGCTAAAAAAATATTTTAGGGAGATATGGCTGTATGAAGCAAGCGTATTATTAAACGACCTAAGCTACAATTTTGATAAAACCTTGGATAAGTTTATTGCTATACCGGATTTTAAAGCACGCCTTAAGGGCTGGATTAAACTTATGGCAAAGGGTATTCACTTTGGCAATATGCATAATATTTTCATCTCATCACCGCAGTTTTTGATATACCGTAACGCGGCGAAGTTATATTTTAGTGACCAGATAAACCGGGAAAAAGCGGATAGCGTAATTAAAAAATGGGAAGCGATTGTAAAGTAGTCTGTGCTGAGTTCTGAGTACCGTGTGCTGAGTAAAAAATTATGGGTGAGAAGGTAAACAAATTCAACGACTTAAGAATATGGCAGGAAGGAATTAGCCTGGCAAAAGAAATTTATGAACTAAGTAATAAATTTCCGGATGAAGAAAAATTCTGCCTTGTTACTCAAATACGCAGAGCGGCAATCTCAGTGCCTTCTAATATCGCGGAAGGCTTCAGGAGAAAGCACAAAAAAGAATTTATACATTTCTTAAATTTCGCTTTAGGCTCATTAGCAGAAATAGAAACTCAGTTAATTCTTGCTAAAGAATTAGATTATGCAAAACCGGAAAAAATAGAAAAAATTATACAAAGAGTAGATTATATCTGCAGAATGACCACTACCCTAATTAATAGGATTTAATCATGCAACCCAGAACTCATAACCCAGAACTCAGGACTACCGTGAACATCTTCATCCTAATTGACGCCCTCGGCTGGGAATATATCAAGGACAGGCCTTTTTTAGATAAAATCGCCAGGACAAAAATGCCTGTAAAAAGTATTTTGGGCTTCTCAAGCGGGGTAATACCTTCAATACTGACAGGCAAATACCCGAAAGAGCATAAGCACTGGTCTTTATATTATTATTCACCTGAAACATCGCCGTTTGGCTGGACGAAGATCATAAACTGGATTCCTAAAAAAATGCTCAACTCCAGGGCGTCACGAAAGATAATTGAAGAAATCTCAAAAAGACTAATGGGCTATAGCGGATATTTTGAAACCTATCTAATACCGGTTGAACAACTGCATCTATTTGATATATGCGAACGCAGAAACATTTATAAACCAGCCGGCATAAAAGGCGCAAAATCCATTTTTGATAAACTCAATGAGGCAAAAATAGATTATAAGTGTTTTACTTACCCGGTAAAAGATGAAGAGATTTTTTCAAAAGCAAAAGAATCCATAAAAAAGCCGGAAAGCTCAACTTATTTCCTATACCTGTCCGAATCCGACGCCTTACTGCATCGCGCCTGCAAGGATGATAGAAAAGTAAAAGAGATGCTGGATAGCTATGAAAAAAGAATCCTTGAAATATGCGATACGGCAAATAGAAGCTTTAACGCTGTCAACCTGTTTATCTTTTCAGACCATGGCATGGCATCTATTGACAATAGCTTTGAACTTAAAAAAGATATAGAAACGATCGATTTTAAAACACCGGATGACTATATAGCTTTCTATGATTCAACTATGGCGCGCTTCTGGTTCTTTAATAATGCGGCAAAAATAAAAATCACAGAAAAGCTCAAAAGTAAAAATTACGGAAGAATCTTATCTGCGGAGGAGATACGGGAATTCAACATAGATTTTAAAAACAATATGTATGGAGAGCTGATTTTCCTGATGAATACAGGCTCGGTGATTAACCCGAGTTTTATGGGGAGCAAAATCCCGCAGGGAATGCATGGATTTGACGTTGGCGATAAGGCGATGAACGCCTGCCTGATAAGCAACAAAGAGATTGATACCCCAATTAATGACGTAAAGGATTTTTACAATTTAATGCTGGGATACTCGGCACTCAGCACTCAGCACCCAGCACGCAGAACTAAAATCCTTTATTTCCTCAACTCCACTGTCCGCGCGGGGGCAGAGGAACACGTATTGTCACTGATAAAGGGATTGGATAAAGATGAATTTGAACCGATATTAGTATGCCCGCAGGAATTGATAAGCTTAATGCCTGAATTAACCGATTTAAACATAAAGCATTATCCTGCCAAAATCAGGAAATGGAGAAATATAGGCGCGATAAATAAATTCGTCAAGATACTTAAACATGAAAAACCCGATGTGGTTCATTCGCATTTATTTTTCGCCACTATGTTTGCCGCGCCCCTTGCAAAATTAGCAGGCATACCGAAGGTAATAGAAACGGCACACCTAAGGGAGGCATGGAGAAAAGGTCTAAAAAAAGCATATTTTATAGATAGGTTTTTTTATAGATTTACGGACAAAATAATCGCCGTATCAAACGCTGTAAAAAATTATCTGGTAAATGAAAAGAAATTACCCGCTGATAAAATTGAAGTTATCCATAATGGGATTGATGTAAATAAATTCAAGCCGGAAATACGCAGTACTCAGAACTCAGTACCCAGTACAAGCTTCAAAATAGGCGTAATCGGCAGGCTGGAAGAGCAAAAAGGGCACAGATACCTATTAAAAGCAATAAGCCTTTTAAACGGTAAATTCAATAATGTTAAATTCCTAATAGCCGGGGACGGCAGCCTCAAAAAAGAACTAATAGATAGTGCTGAGCGATTAGAAATTAGTGATAAAGTAGAATTTTTAGGCTACAGAGAAAATATTAAAGAGCTAATTAGCGAGATTGACTTAGTCGTTTTACCATCCCTGTATGAAGGCCTGCCTTTAATAGCCTTGGAAACAGGCGCAATGGGTAAGCCGATAATCGTAACCAATGTTGACGGAAGCCCGGAGGCGGTAATCAATGAAAAAACTGGCATAGTCATCCCGCCGAAAGACGAGGACTCGCTTAAAAACGCGCTGGAAGAGCTTTTGGATAATAAAGGGCTGCTTTTAGAGTACGGCAGGAACGCCCAAAAATTCATAAGGGAAGAGTTTGATATTAAAAAACAGGTAGAAAAGACCGAAAAACTATATAAGGACATTACTGTCTAAATAAACTTGTCATTATTATGAACATGCCTTTACCTATAATATTAATAGGCATAATCATCGCCATGCTTATCCTCGCCAATCCTTTCATGGGCCTGGTAATAACTACCTTGCTTATACCGCAGGCGATACTGCAGGCATTCGGCCAAAGCATATTCGGCCTGTTTACAATGGCAACACCAATAAAAATAATCGGCGGGCTCACCTTTTTATCGGCCTTTATGAAGCAAGTGCTTGAGAAAAGAAGCTGGGCGTTCATTAAAAAACCCCAAATAAAGTTCTTCTTATTATTTTTGATGTGGATTTATATCTCAGGATTTGTGCATCCGGGATTTGCCACGCGCGAAAATTTCACCATGTTTGCTTCTTTTTTTATGCTCGCTTTTATTATTCTGGCTTTGGTAAATAATATCCGCAGGTTCAAAATTATTTTATGGGCAATATTAAGCTGTATGTTCTTTGTCAGCTTATATTCTATTTACGGATATCTCGCAAGCGGGGGAACGATAAGAATAAGCGGCGCCGACTACGGACCGAATGAATTCGCCATAAGCCTGCTTCCTGCATTGGCCATTTCCTTTTATACTTTTTTTATCCGGAAGGGATTGGCGGGAAAAATGCTATCGTTAATAATGAGCTTTGCTATATTTTCGGCATTAGTATTGACTTTTTCAAGGGGAGGATTAATCGGCTTCTTGAGCATGCTTTTTATCGCGTTAATAAAAACAAAAAGGAAAATAATAACCATATTTCTTGCCATTGTAATAGTCGCGGGATTGGCCAACTTTATGCCGAGTGATTTCTGGGAAAGAATAGAAAAAACAAAGGTTGAAGAAAAAATGATGGGGGATGAAGCGATTGACTCAACTACCAGAAGATACCTGCTCGCCAAAGCAGCATGGCAGATGTTTTTGGATAATCCTATATTCGGCCGCGGTATCGGCAATTACTACTACGAATGCAGAAATTATCAGCCAATATCTCCTGGCCGAGCGCACAATATGTATCTGGAGGTAGCGGCAGAACTTGGTTCTATAGGATTATTTTTTATGCTGGGGATATTTTTTACAACATTAAAATCCCTTGGCAGAATAATAAAAAATAATAAAGAATTTGCCAATTACGCGAAAGGTTTTTACGTTGGGCTATTCGGCTTTTTTATATCCGCAATATTTCTGCATTCACAGCAAGATAAGATTTTGTGGTTTATGATATTTATGGCTGCTGCGTTAGAAAATATTGCCGTAAATAATAAAACTGCGCCTAATAAAAAAATAGCAAGAAAAAATAGGAATCCGCAATGAAATTAAAAATACTCATCGCCGCATTGATTTTTGCAATCATGCCAAATTTTACCCACGCGCAAAATGAGCAATTTGATAAATACGGCGGATGGGCAGGGCTAGCCGGAGAGAAAACCGGATTTTTCCATACCGAAGAAATAAACGGCAAGTGGTGGATAATCACGCCCGAGGGCAATGCCTTTTGGTCTATCGGCATGTATTGCGTAAGGATTAGCGGCATTCCTGAGGAAGGCGCTAAGAAACGCCCATACAAAGAGGCAAGCCTTGCCAAATACGGCAGTGAAGGAGAATGGGCGAAAATTACCAAACTACGGCTTAAAAACTGGGGATTTAATACCATAGGCGACTGGTCGTCTGAAAGCATCTACAAAGAAGGATTAGACAGAAAACACGCGCCGCTTGCTTATGTAATCGGCATAGACCTGCCCAGAAAAGCCGATAATGTTATCGCCAAAGGAGCATACGGTTATTTTCCCGATGTATTCTCTGAAAAATTCAAGGAATCGGTAAAAAAATCCATGCAGGAAAGGTTTAAAAATCAGCCGTACCTGATAAACGACTCCTGGCTTTTGGGATATTTCCTGGCAGATGAGCCGTCATGGTACGGAAGCAAGCAAAGAAGAGGCGCTTTAGTAAATGATTTTATTGCTTTAAGCGGCGATACGCCCGGTAAAACCGCCTGGGTGAATTTTGTAAAAAAACTATACAGCGATATCCGGGCGTTAAATAATTCCTGGAACACAGGCTTTAACAGCTTTGATGACTTATACAATATAAAAAAGATACCCATAAACGAAAACAGCGAAAAGGACAACCTGTTGTTTTTTAAGCTAATCGCCGAAGAATTCTCAAGAATTTTACATGATACATTGCGTGAATTTGACGCAAACCATATGATTTTAGGCACACGGCCATCAAGGCTATATCCTGAGCTGGTGGAGGCAAGCAGCAAATACTCCGATATATTCAGTACAAGCGGTTACGGCTTTAATCAGGGGCACACGATAAGTAAAAATTTTAAGGAATCCATGGATAAAATGTATGAGAACGCGGGCAAGCCAATAATGCTGGGGGTTATAATTACGGCAGAAGACGCCGGCCTTCCTTACGGCATGGTAGGCACGCAAAAAGACAGAGGAGTTAGCTACTGGAGATACATGGCAGAAGTCGCGAAGCATCCCGCAATAGTCGGTATGCATTGGTTTCAGTATTTCGACCCGCCCAAGAAATGCTACGATGAACGGGCTGCCAACTGGGGATTAGTTAACCAAAAAGATGAGCCCTATGAAGAAGCGGTAAAACTAATCGCGCAGGCAAATAAGATGGTATATGCCTATGCCTTGGGTTTATCAACATTTAAGCCGGAATTTGACAGCCTTTTCAGCCTTAAAAAAGAAAATTCACAGGAAATACCAAAAGGAGAGCTGAAAGAAATCACTATTCCCATAAAAAATTCAGGATTTGAAAAAGGAAAAGAAGCATGGAAGCTTCAAGCATGGAAAGGAAACAGTAAGGCAGCTCTCGATTCAAAAGTCAAGCATTCCGGACGCATGTCATTAAAAATAGAAGGCGGCGAAGGCGAAGGCTGGGATTCTATCGGCGTTGCTACGCAAAAACCGGATTTAGTATTGTTGCCCGGATATGATTATAAACTTTCTGCCTGGATAAAGGCAAACGCGGTAGAGAGCGAAGCATTTGTGCGCATAAAAACAAAATACAAGAACGGGGAAACCGCTTATTTCAAAGCTCTGCCTGTATATGGCACTAAAGACTGGAATCTGGTTGAGGCGAAATTCAGCCCGAAATCAGAAAACGCGATAGATTATCTTGTCTGCCAGCTTACGGGAGGCGGCACTGCCTGGTTTGACGACATATCGCTGACCGTTATGACGGAAAATGAAAAGGCAGTAAAAAAATCAGCCCCCAAGAATGAAAATACCGCAAAAGGGGAAACTCATTTAAATACAACCAATCTGCCTATATCAAACGCCGGCTTCGAGGAAGGCGACAAAGGCTGGAAACCGCAAAAATGGAACGGAAAACCGTCAATAAAAATAGACGCCCGCAGCGCCCACTCCGGAAGAAAAAGCGCGATGATCAAAGGCTCGGGCGATAACTGGAAGTCTACCGGCGCAATAGTAAAAAATGAATTGAATATCACTCTGAATCCCGACTCTCAATATATCTTAAGCGGGTGGATTAAAGCAAAAGACATAGAAAGCGAAGCATTCATCCGTATAAAAGTAAAATATAAAAACGGGCAATCTGAATATTTTAAAACTTCACCCGTCTACGGTAGCGCTGAATGGAGCAAGGTATCGGCGCGCTTTAGCCCAAAGCCGGAAAATACGATAGAATACCTGGCATGCCAGCTTGTGGGGCGCGGCACTGCCTGGTTTGATGATATAAAAATAGAGGAGATAATGCCTTGAAAGCATTATTTTTGATAAGAGACCTGCCGTATCCGGCAACGCACGGCTATAAAAAAAGGAACTACTTTCTTATCCGCGCGCTTGCGCGAAGAGATATTAATATTGCTCTTTTTGTGGAAGAAGCCGATAAAAACAGCAATGAAGCAATCGCGCATTTAAAATCATATTGTAAGGATGTCATGATACTTGGCCGTAAAAAACAAAATAAATTAATCGCCGCTTTTTTAAGCTTATTTTCGGCTTTGCCGTTTTCTATAAAACTCAGGACATTTCCTGAAGTAAGAGCGCAAATAGCGCGCTACCTCAGCGAAAACCCTCAGGACTTAATTATATGCGATGCTATACACCGCGCGCTTAACATACCCTTTGATAACAAGACGCCTAAATTGCTCTATGAACATAATATTGAATCAACGATTATTAAGCGCTATTCGAAGTTTGAAAAAAATATGTTTAAAAAAATATTCGCGCTTATAGAGTATCTGAAATTTAAAAATATTGAGCCGAAAATATGGAGGATGTTTGACTGTGCCGCCGCCTGCTCACTGCATGATAAAAAAATAATGCAGAAAAGAACAAATGCCGCGAATATTATAGTGGTAAATAACGGGGTAGAAAGCGGCTATTTTAATCCCGATCCCTATGAAATAGTTAGGAATTCAATAGTTTATAGCGGACAAATCGGCTGGCACCCCAACGAAGACGCTATAATCTACTTTGTGGAAAATATTTACCCTTTAATAAAAGAAAAAAATCATGGCGTAAAATTCTGGATAGTAGGGGATAAGCCGTCCAAACGCGTAAAAGAGACGGCAAAAAATGATAAATCAATAATCGTTACCGGCTTTGTCAAAGATATCCGGGATTATATAGGTAAAGCGCATGTATTTGTTGTACCGCTTCGTATCGGCGGAGGCACGCGGCTTAAAATTTTAGAGGCATTGAGCATGAAAAAGGCGGTAGTTACGACGTCTGTCGGATGCGAAGGCCTGGAAACCGAAAATAATAAACACCTGTTAATACGGGATAATCCGCGAGATTTTGCTTCCGCGGTGTTAGATATATTAGAAGATAAACCACCATATCAAAATTTAGGCAAAGAAGGCCGCGGCCTGATAGAAAAGAAATATGACTGGGGTGTGGTCTTTGAAGAACTAAATAAGGTGCTGGCGCCGTGATAAAAACACTATTTTGGCTCAATATAGGCATTATGCTTTTTATGTACTTCGCCTATCCAGCCGCCATATTTATTATCGCGAAAATTTTCGGAAAAGAAGCACGCAAAGAAAACATAATGCCGCCTATAACTATGATAATCCCCATGCACAATGAAGAGAAGTCGGCAAAAGCGAAAATAGAAAATATACTCGCGCTTGATTATCCCAAGAATAGCTTAGAGATAATTTTCGCGCTGGATAACTGCACCGACAAAACGAAAGAAATTCTCGCAAGCCATAATGACAGCCGCGTGCTTATTTTTGAAAATACGGAAAGGGCAGGCAAAGTGGCAGCAATGAACAAGGCCGTATCACTGGCCAAAGGAGAAATAATCGTATTCTCGGACGCCAACTCCATGAATCAAAGCGACACCCTGAAAAAAATAGCGCGTAATTTTGCCGATGAAGGCGTTGGCTGCGTATCGGGAAGATTACGCTACGTAGACGCAAACTCTACAGCCATAGGCCAGGGGGAAAATCTCTACTGGAGGTATGAAACTTTTATCAAAAAACAAGAAAGCAGGCTGGGCAGGCTTTTAATCACCAACGGTTCTATTCAGGCGGTAAGAAAAGAGCTCTACCCTTACCCCGACCAGGAAATAGCCGATGATTTCAGCATCCCGCTTTTAATTCAGGCAAAAGGACATAAGGTTTTATATGAGCCGGAGGCGGTGGTTACGGAAAAGGCGACAGAGGATTTGACAGAGGAATTCAAGCAAAAAATGCGCATAGTCGCGCAGGGTATAAAAGGAGCGCTCAGAATGCGCAAGATCCTGCTTAAACTCTCACCTTTGGGCATATTTGAATTACTGTTCCATAAAATCCTGCGCTGGGCAGGGCCATTTTTTATGATAGCTATATTCGTTTCCAATCTCATACTTATTAAAGAAGCGCTGTATTTTTATTTATTTTTGGCGCAATTGGTATTTTATAGCTTATCGCTCATAGGATTTTTACTCAGAAAAAAAAACAGGATAAAACTTTTCTATATACCGTTTTACTTTAATTTAATAAATTTCGCCTCTCTCGCCGCTTGCTGCCATTTTATACGAAGCGGCCAAACACATATCTGGGAAAAGGCCGAGAGTACGAGGGCCATACAATGAAAGAGCTTAAAAAACTATGTATATAAAATATTTATCGGCATTTTTGACCGCTTTCGCGATATCGCTCCTAATCACGCCTATAATAAAACGCGTAGCTATCGCGAAAAAATGGCTGGATAAGCCGAATTGGCGAAAAATCAACAAAAAACCCATGCCGCTCTTAGGAGGTATCGCCATTTACTGCGGCTCAATAAGTTCTCTGTTATTGTTTGCTAAAGCAGAACTATCCGCGGAAAAATTTACCGGGCTGATCGGAGGATCATTAATCATATTCCTGGCGGGCATAGCAGACGACATTAAAGGCATTACCGCCAGAAGAAAACTTTTTTACCAAATGGTCGCGGCGCTAATCGCCTATATATCGGGCTTCTCAATCATACACGCGACCAACCTTTTTGGTATTACTGTATATCTGCCGGCCATTGCCGGGCTCCTGCTTACTTTATTCTGGATAATCGGCCTTACAAACGCGATTAACCTCCTGGACGGGCTGGACGGGCTAGCGGCAGGCACAAGCGCGATTATCGCCGGGACACTGTTCTTTGCCGGCATAAGGAGCGATAACATAACGCTGTCTATCTTATCTATCGCCATAGCCGGCGGAGCGCTTGGTTTCCTGCCTTATAATTTTTATCCGGCAAAAATATTCATGGGTGACACCGGAAGCATGTTTTTAGGATTCATGCTTTCTTTGATATCAATGGAAGGCGCTTATAAAGGCGCGACTTTTGTAGCCCTGATTGCCCCGATTATCGCCATGGGGATCCCGGTAATAGATACTTTTCTGGCTATTGTGCGGCGGCTTACAAAAGGAGATAAGGTATTTTTTGCCGATAAAGAACACATACACCATAAGCTGGTCATCAGCGAAGGCTCGCAAAAAAAAGCGGTCCTTATGCTCTATTCAATAACCATTTATCTGGGATTTATTTCTGTTTCTCTTATGCGCATGCAGGGAGTATGGGCATTCGCAGCAACAGTCATTACTATTATATTAATTATGCGCTGGATGATAAGCTTTGAGTTAATAACCGTTAAAAATAAAAACGGTTCCGATGGAGGGGATAATGGCAAAAAGAAATAATCTAATAATTTTCAGCATAACCGGAATTTTATTCCTGATTCTATACTTTCCAACTTTTATCTGGATGTGGGAAAGGTGGATGGCTAAAGATTCCTACTACGGCCACGGCATACTTGTGCCTTTTATATCGGGCTTTATTGCCTGGCAAATATTCAAAAATAAAAAATCAGCGATAGAAAAAGACAATCCCTCTAATCTCGGCATTGCTTTTATCGCGCTGGGATTAGCCACGCACTTAATAAGCGCTTGGATGAGGGTATATTTCAGCTCCGGTTTTTCTATGCTTTTTACCATAAGCGGCCTTATACTTTACTTAAAAGGCAGGCAAACCCTGAAAACGCTTATTTTTCCCATACTGTTTTTGATTTTCATGCTGCCGCTTCCTTTGGTAGCTGTCGCCAACATCAGCTTCAAAATGAAGATACTTGCCGCCAATATCTCCACATTTTTAGTCAACAAGATCGGTATCCCCGCCAAAGTATCAGGAAGCATGATATATATGAGGCATTCAAACTTAATGGTAGAAGACCCGTGCTCGGGCCTGCGTTCATTAATTTCCTTGCTTGCCTTAGGAAGTCTTTTTAGCCATTATCTGAAGGCATCACACCTAAGAAAAGTGGTTTTATTAATAGCGTCTGTTCCACTGGCGCTAATGAGCAATATAACCCGGATAACTTTCTTATGCTTCGTCAGTGAAGTCTACGGCCCGGAACACGCCGAAGGATTGGTGCATGACACAGCCGGGATGATGGTTTTCGTTTTGGCGTTCCTGGGGATGCTGGTAGTCAGTAAAATATTGGAGTGATTAAGAACGATTACACTGATTATAAAAGATGATTACACAGATTAAACATAATGATACGCTTACAGAAAAGATAATCGGTTGTTGTTATAAGGTACACACGGAGTTGGGCCCAGGCTTTAGCGAAAAAATATATCACAACGCGCTTAAGCTTGCTCTCGGGCAGACAAATCTAAAATATAATACTGAAAAACGCTATAACGTTTACTATCAAAACAAAAAAGTTGGCAGCCTAATTCTTGATTTAGTGATTGAAGATAAAATTATTGTAGAAATAAAATCCATAGCCGGATATGTTCCTGCGGTTTTCAACTATCAGATACTTTCATATTTGCGCGCGTCAGGATTAAAAATCGGCCTATTAATCAATTTTGGTAATAAAAGCTGTCAGGTTAAACGATTTATAAACTAATCTGCGTAATCAATTTTAGAAATCTGTGTAATTAATTAATAAAGGAGTTTTATATGAAGCGTTATATTTTAATCATTGTATTATTCGCAATTGCCGCGGGATTAAGCATCTATTTATATTACCAGCAGATAAAACCGGAAGACGCGTTTGATGTTTCCTCGTTCCCAATGCAGATTGCGGATTGGCAGGGAGAAGATATACCGCTTGAGGAAATGGTATATGAAATACTTGAGACGAGAAATATCCTCATGCGTGAATACAAAAGAAAAGGCGAGCCGGGGATAGTCGTCTATATAGTCTATTCCGACAAAAACAGAAAATCTTCACACCCGCCTGAAATCTGTCTTGCCGGAGGTGGGATAGATATAACAACTAAAAAAAGCCAGGAAATAGCCATAGCCGATAATAAAAAAATAAGCAAGCTTAAAGTTAATTACCTCATAGCCGAAAAAGGAAATGCCCGTGAATTGATGCTCTACTGGTTCAAGGGAGGAAATACATTCACCGCCAACTACTTAAAACAGCAATTTAAGATAATGCTGCGCCAGCTGCAAGGTAAGCCCTCTGGCGGCGCAATGATAAGAATATCCACGCCTATTACCAATGGAGAAGAAGAAGCGCTCATCCGTCTTACCAGCTTCGCTAATAAAATAACTCCGCTTATCATAAAAAAAATACCGTAAATCCTGTTTAAAACCTTATACACTGTCTAATAAAATAAACAGTGTAAAGTTTCGGTAATTCAGTGCTTGTCCATGACATACCCGGACAATAAAAAAGGCGTAAAAATTTAGAGATGTAACATATTGAAAATAAATATGTTATAAAAATAAAAAATGATTGCCTAGAATGAAAGTTGGCACGGATTATGCTTATATCTTTAGTGTCTGAAAAGTAAACGTTTTCTTACAAGCTTTTAGGAAAGAATTTATTGCGGAGTAAAAGATGCAAAAAAAGGAGAAAACATGAATATCAGTAAATTATGTGTATTAGCCGTTGCCGCGTCAATGACAATCGCCCTTACCGGATGCATGGGCGGAGGCGGAGGAGGATCTTCTTCCAATGCTGGCGGCACTGTTTTCGCCTCTTCCGCGCCAAGCGGAGGCAGTGAGGAAATAATCGTAGCCGGCGGTGAAATCATCACCATTGAAGAAGAAGGTAATAATAATATAGGCAAAACTACCCACAACCCCGAGCCGGCAACACTTGTGCTTTTTGGAACAGGGCTTTTAGGATTAGCGGCAAGCAGAAGAAAGAAATTAAATAGAAAGGGCCTGTAAATGAAAAAATGCTTATTACTACTACTATTGGCATTCGCGTTAATTCCAGCACAAGCTAATGCCAGCATTATTGATTTACCGGACATATCCGGAAAAGGATATTTTCTTGACCAAAATACAGGATACACCTGGATGGATATAGATAACTTTTTCGGCATGTCCTACAACGCTATATCCGCCGCGTTATCAGGGACAGATTTTCATATCGCAACAGCTTCAGAGCTATCGGCGCTTCAGACATCGGCACCGGCAAGCCCGGCGGCGTTTAATTCCTATAAAACGATTATGGGAGATTCACCAACACGTGAACTTATCTGGGGTATGTATGATGACGGCAATAACGCGGATGGAATATCTTGGTCTTGGATATTCGATTCCGATGCAACATGGAAACATGAATCGAATGCGCTATCTGCGACACAAACATATTCAGATTTAGGAATATTCGCGCTTAATAACGCGCAAGGCGGAAGCAATAATAACGCGGTCCCCGAGCCGGCAACACTTGTGCTTTTTGGAACAGGGCTTTTAGGATTAGCGGCAAGCAGAAGAAAGAAAGCACAACCGTTCCGTCCGGAACAATAACCGGTTAAATATAAAACAATAAATAATTCTAAATTAACAAAGTGTAAAAGAAAAGCGCACAAGAAAGGAGCCAGTACAGTATGAGAAAAAGCATAATATTTTCGGTTTTATCTATTGTCCTCACATTCTGCATAGGAAATTTTGTATATGCCGCGCCCGTTACTTTCTTTGGGGAAGACTTGGGCGGAGGAGAAGCGGTACGACTCGCCTCAACCCCTAATAGCAACGCGGCACGCGCAAATTTCTTCACTAACCTATTAGGCGTTGGCACAGAAAATTTTGAGGGTTTTGCTACAAGCACCGGTGTCCCTTTAGCTGTAAATTTTGGCGCGGCAGGAACCGCGAATCTCCTGAATTCCGGAGCTATCGCGACACAAGCCAGCGGAACCAACGGATTTGGGAGATATCCCATATCCGGCAGTAATTACTGGGAAACCAGCAGTAATTTTTCATTAAGCTTTACCAACCCGCAATCCGCTTTCGGTTTTTATGGAATAGACATAGGAGATTTTAGCGGACAATTAACGCTGACATACGCGGGCGGCGTACTCGCAGTGCCTCATACGGTAAGCGGCCCAGGCGGCTCTGTATTATATTTTGGTTTTTATGATACTACTACGCCTTTCTCAACAATAACATTCTCAACAACCACAGGCAGCGACGTATTTGGTTTTGATGATTTTTCCATCGGAACCAGGCAGCAGGTAGTACCCGGGGGAGGAGCCATACCCGAACCGGCAACTATGGCGCTTTTCGGTATCGGGCTTTTAGGCCTAGGGGCAGCAAAAAGGAAAAAAGTATAATTAAAGTATATTCGTATCTTTAAGATAAAGCCACGGACTTAAAGGTAAATATAAAATCTGAAAAAGAAGGAGGTGAAAATAATGAAAAAGTTACTAATCGCGTTAGCAATAACTGTATTGGCCTCATCTAACGCCTTTGCGTTCAGCATAGGTGATTATCGCGGGCCGGTAGAGTTTAAGTTCACCGACTTTAGTGTCGGCGCGTTATACGGCTCTTCTTCGGGCGGTTACGGCAATGCCGACGGCTCAGAGGATGCTTGGGGTGTATTTAAAATCTCCACCCTTAAAAGCGCGGATCAGTCAGCCACAACATTGTGGTTTGACGGCAAAGATAGTGAACAACTTACCGGTATCTACTACGGTATAGACGATGACTTCTGGGCAGTGAGCGGATCAGGGTTAAACATTCAGTCAGTAAGCGGTATTATTGACGTTTACCTGGATACAACCACCGCCTTTAACGCATCAGCAGGCCCGGCAGCAAGAGTAGGTACAACCTATCCTACAGCTACCGATGGTTCGCTGTTTTTAAGATTGGCGTTTGCCCCCGGCATCAAGTTCGGCAACGGCTCAATCATAGACGACCATATCGCTTACGATAACAACTTAGACAGCACAACCGTTCCTTTCACAGGAGACGGCGCTTTCTATCTTGATGTTATCGGAGGCGCTTATGCTTCTATGTTTGACAGCAATTATTTTGCCCTCGTTGATGACAGCGGAGCAACGCATTACCGTGATTTCTTCGGCCAGTTTGATACAAGCACAGCAGGCGCAGGCCTCTGGCTGGTAAAGAGCGAAGATCCGATCGGCGGTAACGCAGTACCAGAACCTACATCCATGCTGCTTTTTGGTATCGGCATGGTTGGCTTGGCATTAAAGAGAAAAAAGGCCGCTTAATCTTATATCGCGAGATATAGGTTGAGCGCCTTTTTTCAGGTAAGAGCTCGAACCAAAAAAGAAGGCGCCTTGACTTGCAAAGGTTTAGGCGCCTTACTTGGACTTATTTTATTTTACTTTTTAAAATATTAAATTATCTCTTAAAATAATAATTTTAACCCGGAGTGGTTATGAAAAAAATACTCTTTTTGTTCGCCGCATCCATACTAAGCTTGACTTTTATTAATACCGCTTCGGCGGTCGTGGTGCTTCCGGACCCCAATGCTGAATTTGACGGCATAGCTTACGCGAGCAAAATTGACGATTTCTATACTTTTCCCGCTTCGCTGATGCTGGAATTCGGACTGCCGGCAGCAGACTGGGATGTGGTCGCGGGCACAGGCGGCCTTGATGTAATCCTCTATAACGGCCCGGGCAGCTCAAATATAGGAGTAGGAACCGGCGCGTTTACTTTTGAAAGCGCGATAGACGCACCGGGTGCCGGCACCAGCACTTTTTCCGGCATTTGGGGAAACGGTGTTCAGGTAAACGGCCCGGTAACAGTAGCAAAAGTGCTTGATTATCTGGAAGCGCAATTTGGCCCGGGAGTAACCGTTCCGGTGTTTAACTTTGACTCTCACGAGCCAAACAGCTCCGGCGAATTCCTAAACGTGGTAGGCCAGGTAAAAATCCTTGATACCACCAACAGCAACGCGGTAGCAGCATCGTGGTCATTAGATAACGTAAACGACGGTATATTTGACCCTACGGCGTGGGTAACAGTACCCAATACCCTTGTTCTTACGGGAGACTCCAGCGCGACTTATACCATAGACAACAATAGAAGCGGAAACGCGCGCTTAGATTACTCGGTATTCGCTCCGACAATGGACCTTTCGCCTTATGACAGCACCGATTATTTATTCGTCGTTGATTTGAGATTTGACCAGATTGATAACGGTTTTGAAGAGGTGTATCTTTCGGGGACATTTACTCCCGGCACAGCAGTACCTGAGCCGGCAACGATGTCCTTATTCGGCATCGGGCTCTTAGGCCTTGCCGCGTCAAGAAAACGCAGAATATCAAATTAAACCCGGAGATTATATGCGTATATTAAAAAGGCTGTTGATCCTGGCTTTGCTTTTTGGTTTTTCCTCCAGCGCTAATGCCGCGCTGAGTTCGTTTACCACAGTCTTTGACCAAACCGGCTATTACGGCTACGATGTCGCCGGTGAAGGATTACGCACGCGCGGAGCGGGGGGAGCGGCAGGCCCGAGTAATTCATCAGGGACCCTCTCTTTGGGCCTCGGCGGCAGCCCTGTATTCGGCGTTGCCTACTGGCACGGTTTTGATGAAACCGGCTCTGCCAACGTTAATTTTAATTCCAATCCTATCACAGGGACACAGCTCACAGAAGCGCCGGGTGGAGACTACAGCATTGGCTACTGGGCAAACGTAACGCCTTATTTAAACTCCGGAATAAATAACTATACGATAGCTAATGTTTCGTTTGACTATGCTAATAACGGCTTTGGGGTAATCGGCGTATATAATGACCCCTTGCAGACGCAATACGGCCGTATGATAATTGCCAACGGCAATGATTTTGCCTGGCACGGCTGGACAGGGAATAACGGACCGACAACCGATGTCCTCGGTATCAATATAAACCCTGTAAATTACGACCGCCAGCTGGAACTTTCCTTTATCGTAGCCGGTGGAGAGGACGGAGCGAGATTTGGCGACCGCAGGTCTTATATCTGGTATTATACGGGCGATGACGGAACCACACCGGTAAATCTGGTTGATGAGGCCTTCGGCATTCAGCATCCGGACAAAAACCCTATCTTTGCCCGCGACGGCTACGACTGGGATACTTATATGATGACTGTTAATCTTCCCGCGGGAGCGAACGTGCTGGCATTACAAATAGAATCCGATGATGATTATCCGCACGGCGAAAGCTTTGCCTGGCTAAGCTCATCTATTTTCATACCCACGCCTGTTCCGGAACCCGCGTCTATCTTGTTATTTGGTATCGGTATTGCCGGCCTGGCATTAAAGAGAAAAAAATCCGCTTAATTTTACATCTTCATAAATTATAGATAAATCGCGCGCGAATGGGAAAATTTTTAGCAAAAACCTGCTTAGTATTAATTTTATCTCTACTAATAAATTACGCGCGCGCTTTCGCTATGCCCGCGTTCCAGGCCTACATTGACGGGGCGTCAGCCGGCACATTAGGGCAGGATGAAAACACATGGTTTTCAAACAATAACCCGTTCAATCTCTTTGTAGTGGGCGCCTACGGAGAAAATACTATCGGGCTCTCAGAAATAATCCTTATCATATCTGTCCCGCAGGGCGAAAGAGGGACGATATCTTTTGCGACTTCAGACGAAACCCCTTCATTGCTGACAATCCTCGCCAGCCCTGAACCTAAAATTAATGCCGAAGCGGATATCCTCACTGACTATCCCGGAAACGACGGCTACTTTACAAAAGATGTATTACATGCTGTCTTTAGCGAACATTACCCGTTTGATGACGCGGTTTCCGATTTCTTGGTTTATGGTTTGCAGGATTTTGATAATAGCGAAAATACCCTTAAAGACTACAATGCCGCAGACGGAAGCATCTCTTCCACGCAGGCAAGCGGAGAGCAAAAAGAATACGAGGTAAGCTTTTCCGGTTTCAGCAAATTACATTTTGACGTATATGGCCGTATAAGAGAAGAAAACGGCTTTAGGTGGGAAATCAACCCCAACAATTATGACTCTGCCGTATTCGGAGCAACCCCCGAACCTGCTACTCTGGCCCTTTTCGGCTTAGGGCTGCTGGGGATGGGCGCTTTGAGGAAAAAAGAATAATAGCTTTACATAAGACATAATTTTAGGTATACTAAATATCAGGCAGGAGAAAATAAACTCCTGCTTTTCGCCTAATATAGATATTAAAGAACTTAATTATGGACAGGTTTAAATTCCAACTCATCAAATCCAAAGAGCTTCTGGATGAAATTTACCGCCTGCGCTTTGAGGTTTACGTTAAAGAAAACGGATTTATTCCCGAAAAAGACTGCCCCGGCGGAAAAGAAATGGATAAATTCGACGCCTACTCCATGCATTTCGCGGCGTTGGATGAAAACGGCAGGCTGGCAGGCACCGCGCGGCTGGTGCTGAATTCGGCACACGGATTCCCGCTGGAAGAACACTGCAGGCAAAGACTGCTCATCCAGGACGAAGATTTCCCCCGCGAAAAATTAGCAGAGGTATCGCGCTGTGTCGTTGACAAAAAATACCGCTACAGCACCGGCAAAAATATACCCGACGGCATATCTTCCGGTATCCTCACACCCCTGGTCCACGGCCTGTATATGGCTGGCTACCACGAAAGCAAACACCGCAACATAACATACTGGTGCGCCGCGATGGAAACGCCGCTGATGCGGCTGTTAAAAACCCATGGCCTGGGATTTTTTCCTATGGGTAAGAGCTTTGATTACTACGGCGAAGTAACACCCTGCCTGAAGATACTGGCGCACACCAAGGGCATCTCCGCGATTCAATCCCTGCGCTCCTATACAGAAATACTTACCGCCTCGGGCAAAACCAACTAAATTTTACCTTAAATATACCTGAATTTTCTTTCGTAGTCCAGATGCAAGCCATAAGGGAAGGAAAGATAAGGGCAGATATTTACCTGAAAAGGCGCGCGCAGGAACGAATGAAGGGAGGCGTTAATTTTTTCCTCAAGAGAAATGTTTTTCTCTTTGCCGTTTTTGAGCTGGATATCTATATTAAGCCTGCCATTTACCTGGCTCAGGCGAAAATACCTGGTGACCTGCGGCGCTACGGAAAAGTCGGCAAACAACGCTTCTTTTATCAGCTGCGGCCGGATAACCTTACCGTCCGGGAGAACAAGCTTGTCCCTGTCTGAAAGCTCCACAACAGGCAAGCCGATGGAAAGTTCGCTATGCCTTGGTATAACCTTGCCGCAATCATGGGTATTATAGCGCACAAGGGGAAGGATGGCATTTTCATCAAGCCCGGTCATCACCAGCTCCGTATAATTTTCCGCCTTATATTCTTCAATGTATGTCCGGGTGGGAAAATAATGAAATATTACCGGGTGGGCGTCATAGGGCGCGTTTTTACGCATCAGCCGGCGCAGGCCGATGGTTTCCCTTGTTTCAAACATAATATTCAAGCCGAATTCTGCTATGCCGTATGATGAACCGATAAACGCGCTGTCAGAGGCGTTAAGATTTTCTCCCAAAATATGCGCCAGGTAACCGCGCATATTCTCAGCCAATATCTCTTCGCCTAATATCAGATGAATTTTCATCTTTTTAATATCTACGCCGCAATCAAGGGCGTCTTCAAGCATGTTTTTGGCAAAGTTATTGTCGGCGGCAATGATAACCTGCTCAAACTTAAATCCGAATTCCGAAAGCAGGGAAACCACCGTATCTGCGCGCGGCCCGGTATCAGCCACAACCAGATAATCCGACCTGACCTTAATACCCATAGGCAGGGCGTTGATAAGCAGGGTCTTTTTATCGGAAATACCGAAAGTATAATCAAGCATCACATCAGTCATTTCCCGAAGCTGTTTTTGCGCGCCTCTGCTACTTAGGCCGTAGGAAAAATTCCCCGAATGGCCTGAACTGGATATAATCTCGCGAATATCGGAAAAATACCCCGGCAGGCATAATTTCTCAACCTTGCCGCGGAAAGCGCCAAAAGCCGCCTGTTTATCCCAGACAGGGACTTTACGCTTAAAATCATATATATCATATATATCGCCGGATGAGACATTGCTGTTTCTGAGAAAATCCTTATAGGCAGGGACATCCCTGGCGGCCTTACGAAAAACTTCCAAAACTTTCTTTTCAGAATCAATCCTCAGGCGGTTTTCATCTATTGATTTCAGGTATTGCTGAAACCTGCTCGTTTTCGCCTTTAATATGAATTGTTTCAACCCCATATTTAAAATACTTCTAACCATGTAGACCTACGCGGTCTACATGGTTAGAAGTAACGTTTAAGCTCAAAATAATAAAGGTGCTTGTAATCTCCGAATTCGGAATTAGCCCGGCCGTAAAACAATTCAAGCCCGGCGGATATATCGCAATTTTCTACAATATTATACTTTATCAGCGGGGCTAAAAAAACACTTTTCCCTTCCCAGTCATAAGTAAACATATTGCTCAACTTAAGGAGGGGGGTCAATTCATAGCTTAAATAAAGGTTGGACAGGTGTTTTTTAAGCGAAAGTATCCGACGTGATTTATCATAAGAAGAAGAAAAGGCGGAGGCATCATTGTCTTCAAATCCGCCGTTATAAAACTGCTCAAATAAAATATAAAGCTTATTGGGAAAATTATAATCCACGCCCACGGCTATGCGCGCAAAATCCCTGCCGTTATCATGCCGGTTATGGGTAATTTCGGCGCGCAGGCCGGCGTCTTTGGCGTATCCATCCAACGCTACGCCTACCGCGATATCTTTCTTAATGCTGGCAGCAATAAGCGAACAGTCGTAAGTTGCCATTTTATTATATAATTTAACGCCGAAACTCGCCTCGCCGGAATCAGTTCCGGGAGAAACCACTATATTTATGCCTGAAAAATCGCTGCCCGCCAGATTAAGGTTTAAGGCGTCAACGCCCACCCGCTCATCCGGCTCAAGCGCGCTGGGCGCTAAAGAATTAAATAAATCCACCGGGCTGTAAAAGCGCATTTTACCCCAATCAATAGACTGCTTGCCGATAACAAGCTGAAGGGAAGGGGAATAATATTTCAAATAAGCCCGGTACAGGGAATGCCTGGCGTATAAATGGTCATTATCAACCGATACCTTATCCAGGTCGGCAAAGGCGAGATTCTGCTGCTGCTGGGAACGCGTGAAAGCAAAGTCAGCGGTATTGGCAAAATCATTAACCAAAAATTCATTATCGACTGCCGCATAAAAAATCCAGGCTTTAGCCTGTGCCTGCAGTTCAACGCGAAGCCGCGAAAGATCCGCGAATATACCTTCGTCTGTATAAATGGATTTTGTAAAGGTGAGTAGATTTTTGTAATAGCCGCCGGCTTCGGTAACTATAGCCGATTCAGAAAAACACTCGCGCGGAATCAGGAAGAAAGAGAAGAAAAAAAGGGAAAAAATAATTTTTACGGCAGTTTTTTTCACCCCGCACTTCCTTTCTTAATTTTGATCCCCGGCTCTTTGGGAAGGGCGGGGTTCATTTTTGAATTTCTCCGTCTCTTATAAAAACCTGTCTTTTTGCCTTATCCATGACCATTTTATCATGGGTTGAGAAAATAAAGGTGATATTTTTTTCTTCATTAAGCTGGCGCATGAGGCCTATCAATGCCTCGCCGCTCTTTGAATCAAGGTTTGCCGTAGGCTCATCGGCAAGCACGACTTTCGGATGCGCGGCTATCGCCCTTGCCACTGCCACGCGCTGCTGCTGGCCGCCGCTCATTTCATTGGGAAAACGCTTAATATACTCTCCAAGGCCCACTCTTTCCAGCATGCTCACCGCTCTTTGGCGGCGCGTTTTTACATCGACGCCCTGAAGAAGCATGACATATTCAACGTTTTCAACAGCAGTCAGGGTATTAATAAGATTATACGCCTGAAAAACAAAACCGATCTGCTTGAGACGGAATGAAGCCAACCGGCTTATAGAAATTTTTGTTATATCGGTATTTTCGTATAAAACCGCTCCGCTGGTCAGCGTATCCAGGCCGCCGATAATATTAAGAAGAGAGGTCTTCCCCGAGCCCGACGGCCCGGCGATGGTTAAAAATTCTCCGCGCTCAATATCAAGGTTAATGCCTCTCAATGCCGGAGTTTCAATGCTGTCTACTTTATAAATTTTAGTTAAGTTGCGGATTTGGATTAACATGTTTTTAATAGTAATATTTTTTATATACTTCTAATCGCTTCCACCGGCTTTAAATTCGCCGCGTGCCAAGCGGGATAAACAGATACAATAATACTGGTAAATAATACCAGTGCCATAGATGTCAAAAGATGGCCTAAAGAAAGCCGGGGATAAATAACCGCCTCCATATAAAAAGAGCTTAGCGCCTGCGTAAAAACCGATAAATCTATTCCGGCTGTGCCGAAATATACAGAAAGAAAATAACCGATACAAAGCCCTATCAAACTGCCGATCACTCCTAAAAATAACGATTCCCAGGCAACTGTCGTAATAATCTGCCTGCGCCGTGTGCCGATAGAAAGCAATATGCCGAACTCGCGCGTGCGCTCAAGCACGCCCATTAGCACGGTATTCAATATACCTATGGCTACCACTATCATCACCACCATGACAATAATCCAGATAAAACCGTTATCAAATTCAATCCACTGCTTAAGAATAGGGGATATTTCCTGCCAGGGCAAAACCTCAAGCCCTTTTCCGGAAAGCAGCTGCCGGAATTTTAGCGCCTCGGCAGGCGAGTTTTCCACATTTTCAAGCCGCAGAACAATCTCCGAAGCTCTATCCGGCATAACAAACAATTCCTGCGCGGCGTCATAAGCAATTAAAACAACGCTCTTGTCTATTTCTTCGGCGCCGGTATCCAAGACCCCTTTGACGTAATAAGCGCCGGCGGCAATACTGCCGTCAAACGCCTGAGACATTATAACTACTTTGTCCCCTAACGATACGTTAAGATTACGGGCTAAACTTTCACCGATAACTATCTCATTGGACTCCGCCTCATCAAGGAATTCTCCGCTTTTTAGACGCTTATGCAAACTGCTTACTTTTATTTCCTGAAGGGGATCAACACCTAAAATGATTATGCCGGAAGAATACTCTGGGGAACTAATCAGGCCAAACGCCTTAATGCGGGGAGATGCCTCTACTAAAGGAGACTCATCTTCGATAATATTAATTATCTCCTGCGGGTTAGAAATATTTATCTCCAGCTGTTCTCTTTGGTTAAAGCCCCGGGAATGTATCTGTATATGGCCGGTAAGCAGGGAGGTGTAATTTTCTATCATCTGGATATGCGCGCCGTCAACAAAAGACCAGATAAATATCAACGCCCCCAGGCCAAAACCCACCGCGGATACGGTAATGAGTGAGCGCCGCTTATTGCGGATAATGTTGCGTAAAGCAATCTTTATAAAGGTAAACATGTATGTATTAAGTATAGAGTATAGGGTATAGAGTATAGAGTTGACGTTTTCGCCTTAAACACGATACGCTATACACAATACTCAATACGCCTTTTTAAGATTCTGTAATGTAAATATATCTTCATCTATAGGATTATTATACTCCACATCCACAAGTTTAATCGTGGTGGAATGCCCCGGCTTAATCAGCGAGCTCATTTTCCATGTCTTGGGTATGACCCTGTCGGAAACAACGCCTATATCAGAATACTCCAGAACCTTAATAAGCTTGCCGCGCTCGCTGTAATAGTCTTCCTTAAGAGGCAGGAAATCATTCTTTCTAATCCAAAGCATTATCTTTCCCCATATTACTGACGCCCCTTCTTTAGGAATAAGCTGAATTTTATAACACAAATTCCCGTCTATTTTCTCCTCGCCGGCTATTGTATGATTGTAGTCATTGACAATACTCGATTCCTTCACCAGGTCGTCATTGGCAAAGTCGCTTCCCATCCATGGCTGCAGCATCATAGAAGGGGGTATCTTTATGATACGCTCAACACTGGGAAGATAATTCCACATTTCATTCTCAATTCGTAAAGTACCTATGCCCGCTTCTTTGGCAGGAGAAAGTATGCGTATAAATATTTTATCGCGGCCTAAGCTGTAAACTTTCAGCTTTAACGCGCGCTGCCAATCGGGAGTGGTTATTCGCATACTATAAATCCCCTGATTGGTGTCGCCGCGCATAAAATCATCAGAACACTTGACAATATCACGGGCGCTTAGCGGATTATCAGAATAGAGAAGAGAAAAAGACGCGAAAGATAAAAGCGGAATTAAAATTAACAGCTTTATTTTCATAATATCTAATGTTTCTTTATCTTCATAATTGACAGCAAGTTATACATATGCTATCATAAGCATTATGGATATGCAACCATTTATATTCAAAAAAGTAGATAATAACGACTCTGAATTACTGCAAAAGGTCTATCATTTGCGTTTTGAGGTCTATGGCAATGAGTGTAATTTCATAAACGAAAACGACTACCCCGCGGGCATGGAAATAGATGATTACGATAAGCAGTCAATCCACTTTGCCGCCATGGATAGCCAGCAAAACCTTATCGGCACCATGAGGATGATCCTGCCGGGAGAGCTGGAGTTGCCGATAAAACTGCACTGTAGAGATGTGGACATAACTACCCCGGATAAAAGCGTTGAAATATCCCGCCTGGTCATAAGCAAAAGATTGCGCAGAAGACACGACGACGGCATGTATTATGGGCCTCAATCAGAAGACAAAAAAGGTGTTTCCAGCGACGGAACGGAATTCCTAAGGCGCGCCAAACCCATGGCCTTCGGCCTCTACCGCGAACTATATAGAGAGAGCAAACGCCTCGGGATAACACAGTGGTACGCGCTCATGGAGAAAAGCCTCTGGCTGCTTCTACGCATACACGGCTTTGAGTTCGAGCCCATAGGAAAAGAGGTTGATGTTTACGGCCCCGTAAAACCATACATCGGCGAAATCAGCAAGATAGAAAAAGAAGTATATCAAAAATTCCCGAAATTTTTCGCTTATTTCACCGAAGAACTTAACCGGGAACATCTTCCAAACTTTTGCGTTATTTAACCTGTCAGCATAAAATTTACAGCCATTAAGAAAATGTTAACACGCAGCCAGAATATTTTCAGCGAATTTTCCGCGATAGCCAATTCCCATCCGGAGAAAAAAGCGATATTTTACAAACCGGAGAAGGAAAAAGGATACAACAGCCTGACTTACGCGCAAATATACGACAGCGCGCTCAAATTAGGAAATATCTTGAGCGGGTTGGGCATAATACGCAATGATAAAATTGCTATACTGCTGGATAACCAGCCGGAATACGCCATAGCCTTTATGGCGGCCATGTCTATCTCGGCCACAGCCGTCCCTCTAGACATACAATTTTCTAACGCGCAGATAAAACAGCTTATTCTCCACTCAGAAGCAAGAATATTAATCACAACAAAAAATAACCATCCTAACATAGGCCTGCAGCTGCGCAACATGCAGACAATCATCATTGATTCGGAAGAATTCCACGAAGAGTTTGACAACTATAGCGCCGATAATAAAATCGCCGGCAACTTAAAATACGACAATGAGCTGGCATTATTGTTCTATACCTCAGGAACAACGGATATGCCGAAGGCGGTAATGCTTACTCATAAAAACCTGCTTTCAAATATCAACTCCATCCAAGAATCAAAAATCATAAATAAAAATGACGTCATCGTATCCGTTCTGCCGCTTCACCACGCGTATCCTTTTACCGTAACATTATTAACTCCGCTGCTCACCGGGGCAAAAATTATATACCCTAAGAGCAGGTCATCAAGCGACATGCTTGAAGCGATGCGGAAAAATTGCGCCACTATACTGGTGGGAGTGCCGCAAATATATTCGCTTATGCAGCATTCCATAAACGAAAAGATAAGGCGCCTGCCGGCGCTTAAAAAAGGGCTTATTTATCTTGCCTCGCGGGCATCATTGAAAATCCAGCGGTTATTAAATATCAACACTGCCAAATATCTATTTAAGCAAATACATTCGGCTTTCGGGCCACACCTTCGCTTTCTGGTCTCAGGAGGCGCCCGGCTTGATCCTGACATAGCCAATGACTTTGTAAAATGGGGTTTTACGATTATAGAGGGATACGGGCTTACGGAGACTTCTCCGGTTGCGACATTCAACCCGGTCAAGAAACCAAAAATCGGCTCTGTTGGCGTGCCCATCTCCAGCGTTGAGATAAAAATTATCGAAAAGGATAAAAATGGGGTGGGGGAAATAGCCATAAAAGGCCCCAATGTGATGACCGGATATTATAATATGCCCCGCCAGACAAAAGACGCGATAAAAGACGGCTGGTTCGCTAGCGGCGATTTAGGATATATGGATAGCGACGGCTATCTTTACATAACAGGCAGAAAAAAAGAAATCATAGTATTGAGTAACGGCAAGAATATCAATCCTGAAGAAATAGAAAAACATTACCTAAAAAGCCCCTTCATTAAGGAATTATGCGTCTTAGCCGTAAAATCCAACGCTTTTCTTAAAGGTACAGAGCATCTTGGCGCGATTATAGTGGCGGATGAGGAGTATTTTAAATCCAAAAACGAAACAAACATAAGAAGCAAACTAAAATGGGAGCTGGAAAGCATCGCGCAAACCATACCGGCATACAAGCGCATAAAAGAATTCGTTGTCAGCAAAAACGCCCTGCCGCGCACGCGCCTGGGGAAAATAACGCGCCACAGAATTATGCAATTATACGCCGAGCTTCTGAAAACATCTAAGCCGAAAGAAGAAGAATACCTAAAACAGGACGAAATAAATATTTTATATTCCGACACGGCAAAGAACGCGATTAACTTTCTGGAAAAGACACTAAACCGGAAAATCAATATAAACGACCATCTGGAGCTGGACCTGGGCTTGGATTCCCTGGGAAGAATAGAAGTGCTCTTGAGCCTCCAAGGCGCGCTAAACCTTCAGGTATCCGACGAAACCGCTATGGAATTTTTTATGTGCAATACGGTCAAGGAACTGCTCCTGAAACTAAAAAGCGTAATGCCGCAAATATCCGATGAGCAATTCAAAGAAGAGGGAGCGATTATGTGGGATAAGATAGTCAAAGAAAGCCCTTCTGCCCAAACATTGGATAAACTCAATATTAAACCCGGAAAATTAAACATCGCCCTGAACCTCTTATTGATACCATTGATAAAGATATTTTTCCGCGTATTTTTTCTGCTTAAAACCGAAGGGCAGGACAACCTTCCTAAAAAAGGCCCCTACATAATCTGTCCCAACCATACAAATTATCTCGACGGCTTATTCGTGTTAAGCGCCCTTCCGTTTAACATAGTGTTAAATACATACTTTGTGGGCTATAGCATAATATTTGAGCATTTTCTCCTGCGTAAGCTCATAAGGATAGCCCGGCTCATCCCGCTGGAAATCAGCCTTAACCTTATTGAATCCCTCAGGTCATGCGCTTTCGTACTGCAAAATTCAAAAAATGTCTGTTATTTTCCGGAAGGCCTGCGCTCCATAGACGGAAAAGTCAAAGAATTCAAAAAAGGCGTGGGTATATTGGTCAAAGAATTAAATGTTCCGGCAATCCCCGTCTATATTGACGGCGCTTTTCGTTCATGGCCGCGCACCCGAAAGCTTCCCCGGCCGGCAAAAATAACCGTAAAATTCGGTAAAATTATGGATAATAAAACGCTCAATCCTGAAAACAAGGAAAAGGAGGAAGCATATATCCTAATCGCCGAAAACTTACGCCGGCAAGTAGCGAAAACAGGGAAGGAAGAGCTACCGCAGGAAACCAGCCAGCAATAACACTTTTAAAAAGTTTTCAATTAACACCTTGACATATTGTTGCTTTTATGCTACACTTTAATTCCTTGTCTCAATTATAGTTTCGTATTTAAAGGAATAAATGTCTAAAAAACAACACACCGCACTTTCTATATTGAGCACATCATTTATCACGATGATCAACCATCCCGTGATAATTTTCCCTTTCGTATTAATCGCATTTTTCGAGCTATTCTCGCTTGAGATAATATATTTTATCCCGCGCTGGCCGCTCAGCATCATCTTTGCTCCGGTAATACGTGCCATATGGTCAGAGCAGGCGCTGCATTACCCGTTTAACTTTCCGGTCATCTACAACATTTTTTATGCCGCCCAGATAATAATTTACGTATTTTTAGGGGGCTATCTTACCGCGGTATCATCCGCGACCATATACCACATAAACGAAAATAAACCTACCGGTTTAAGAATTATGCTCAAAAAAGCCGGCAGGCAGTATATAAATATTTTCTGCGTTGCCCTTCTTTTAATCGTTATATATTTTTTAATAAGGGAAGGCTACGGGCTATTCATAAAAAAATTCGCCTTGGGCAAAATCGGCTCAAGCATACGCATAATCCGGGGCATAAAAAAAGTTCTTGTCCTCACCAATCAATACGCTGTCTTTCTCTTTACCGTAATCGCCGAAACTATGCTTGCATACTGCATACCCATCTTAATAGTTGAAAACAAAAAGCTCTTCGCCGCCATCAAAGAAAATTTTATATTTCTCAAGAAAACGTTTTTCGCCACATTCATATTTGTTTTGGCGCCGTCATTGCTGCTCCTGCCGCTTATCTACGCAAACGGCAAAGCGCTTATTTTAATGGATAAGGTTTTCCCTGAGGTGATAATCATGCTTATCGCAGGCGGGATAATCTTTTCGTTATTTATAAACGCCTTTATAATCACCGTATTGACTTCATTCTATCTTTTAAAACGAAAAACTTAAGGCCATGATTAAAAAAATATTTTACCCCATCCTGTTCCTTTTGCTCTTCGGCGCGCTGCTTTCATTCCTGGGCAGAAACAGCGATTACGCGGCGGAGAGAAAACTCGTCTCCGCAAATAAGCTTTTCTTAAAATCAGCGAGGACACCGGAAACCATACCTCCGCGCCTATACGAAAAAATTAAAAAATCCTACGAAAAAATAATTGCGCGCTATGATGGTACAAAAAGCGAAAAAGAGGCCCGCCTACTGTTATCAAGGCTCTATATGTTCATGAAAGACTACGCCGCGGCAAGGGCTGAACTAAACAAAATAATCGAAAAATATCCCGATAATGAAAGTTATTGCGCTGAGGCGGTATTTACCTCCGGAAATTCTTACGAAGCCGAAAACAAATGGGACAAAGCCCTTGCCGAATACGAAAGGATAATGCGGGATTATACGCCGGTGGCCCGCGCATTGGATATGCCCATATATATCGCCGGCCATTACGCTAAAAATAACGACAAAAAATCAGCCGATGCCTACCTGTGGAAAGCGCTAGGCTATTATAAAAAAATATATGAAAATAACCCGAATTCACAGGCCGCTTATGTAGCTATGGGGCTTGAGGTTACGGTGTTTGAGCTTTTGGGAGAGTGGCAGAACACCTTAACTTCAATCCAGCAAATAATAAACGCCTACCCCTATGCTCCAACTCTCATAAACAGCTTAAGGGCCATAGAAATGATAGCCGTATCGCGCCTGAAGGATCCCGAAGCAGCAATTAAAATTTTTACGGACTTTATCGAAAAATATCCCGAGCATAAAATAAAGCCGATTATCCTGAAAGAAATCGAAAATATAAAAACCAAAAGCCAAAATAACGATGCTGACAAGCCTAAATCATAATAAGGAAAAGATAAAAGAATTATCGCGCCTATTAAAAACGATAAACTCCTCGGCCAATACCAAGGATTTGTTTCGCGCCTCTCTTAACCAAATATTGCTATTTTTGGGCGCCGAGCGCGGCTCCGTACTGCTATTTGATATAAAAAACAATAACCTTATATTGCGGCTGATGCGCGGCCAGGAAGAGAATTTTAATGACTTTAAAGATGCCGTCCAGAAAATAGGAGAGGGGATATCCGGAACTGTAGCCCTTGAGAAAAAACCCATACTGGTAAAAAATATACGGACTGATTCGCGGTTTAAAAACACCTACAACATATTAAACCACTACAAAACAAATTCCTTCTTAAGCGTGCCTCTTTTTATAAAGGATACGCTAATCGGCGTAATAAACATTACGGACAAAACATCAAAAAATGTTTTTTTGGAAGAAGAGCTCGAATACCTCACAATAATTTCAACTCAAATATCATATACCTACGAAAGAATAAAACTGCAGGATGAAATAAATATAAAAACGGCCGAAAACGCCAAGCTCGCCGTAGAAAAAATTGAAATCGAACGGCAGCTGAATATCGCAAAAAAATTCGCGTCGCTGGGAAAGATTTCATCCAGCATCGCGCATGAAATAAATAATCCTTTAGACGGGGTGATGCGTTATACAAACCTTTGCCTGGACCGCATAGATAGAAATGAAAAAAATATTAAAGACTACCTTATAGAAGTTAAAGACGGCTTAAAACGCATAGCGAACACAGTGCGCTCATTACTGGAATTTTCGCGGCATAATACACCTTCAAATAAATTAATCAGCATAAACGAAACTTTAAATGATGCCGTATCAGGAGTAATTAAAAAATATGGTGATTGCAGCTTTACGCTTATAAAAAACTACGCCCTGGCACAATGCTATGTATACGATAAAGGCATAAAGCACGTATTTGTCAATATTCTCAAAAATGCCTGCGAGGCAATGGAAGACAAAAAAGAAGGCAGGCTTTCAATTGAAACCTGCGAAGGAGAAAATACCATAGATATAAAAATAAGCGACAGCGGATACGGTATAAAGGATGAAAACAGGACGACTATATTTGAACCATTCTTTACCACAAAATCAGCCGAAAAAGGCGCCGGGCTAGGCCTGGCGATATGCTACGATATAGTGCAAAAATACAACGGAAGCATTAAGCTTGACAGCAAGCCTTCGGACGGAACAACGTTTACCATATCAATACCTAGAAACGAAACACTCTACGACAACAAGGAAGCCAATATCGCCTCATGCCGTACATAAACTCCCTACGCATACTAATCGTAGACGACGAACCGCTTATACGCAGCTCACTGCAGGAGGCGCTGCGCATTGACGGATATGACGTAAAAAGCGCCTCCTGCGCGGATGAAGCCCTGGCAAACATCAGCCAAAACAGCATAGATATCGTTATAACCGACCTGAAGATGCCCGGGCTTAGCGGCATGCAGCTGCTAAAAGTTGTCAAGGACAAATATCCTCAAATAGCCGTCGTGCTCATAACCGGCCACGGAAACATAGAAACAGCGGTTGAAGCCATGAAATCAGGGGCGTTTGACTACATAACCAAGCCGTTAGTCGATAGTGAAATAAAAGTTATTATCCAAAAAATAGCCGAACAAAAAAAACTAATACAGGAAAATGCCTTTCTCAAAGAAAAACTCGCCCAGGCAACGCGCGAAAACTTCTGTGATATGTTTGGCGCAAGCAACGCCATGCAGAAAATATACCGGATGATTGAAACTATCGCTAACACCAAAGCTACGATATTAATAACAGGGGAAAGCGGAACAGGGAAACGGCTTGTAGCAATGGCCATACATAAAAACGACAGCTTAAGAAACAACATGCCTTTTATAGAGGTCAGCTGCGGGGCCCTGCCTGAAAACCTGCTTGAAAGTGAGCTCTTCGGCCATGTAAAAGGGGCATTTACCGGAGCGATAAGAGATAGAAAGGGAAGGTTTGAGCTGGCCGATAAGGGAACGATATTCCTTGATGAAATAGACACATTCAGCCCTTCGTTACAGGTCAAGCTGCTAAGGGTGCTGCAGGAAGGCGATTTTGAACACGTCGGCAGCACCAAAACCATACGCACGGACACAAGAATCATCGCCGCTACCAACCAAAACCTGGAAAAACTAATAAACGACGGAAAATTCCGCGAAGATCTTTTTTACCGCTTAAATGTGATATCAATAAGCATCCCTCCGTTACGCGAAAGAAAGGAAGACATCCCCATCTTAACGGAACACTTTGTTAAAAAATATAATAAAAAAAATAATACGGAAGTAAAAATCTCCGCGGAAATCATTAAAATTTTCTCCGATTATGATTGGCCGGGAAACGTAAGAGAGCTGGAGAACGCCGTTGAACACGCGGTTGTTGTTGCCAAGCACGGGCAAATTACGCAGCCTGCTCTGCCGCAACATATCCTGCGAAACAAGAAAAAGGCCATAGAACAGGCGCAAAACAAGAATTTAAAAAATGTGCTCAGCGAGCCGGAAAGAGAAATAATACTAAACTCCTTAAATGCCAACCGCTGGAACCGAAAAAAAACAGCCCAATCATTAGGCATAAACAGATGCACGCTCTACAACAAAATGAAACGCCTTAATATTATAATCCCCAATAAACCATCCTCCTAATACAGAGAACGCCCATATTTTGAAAACGTTAACTTATAACCAAGCGGTAATGTCAAATAAATTGTGTAAATTCTTTTAAAGGTTTCTCTTGCCATTTGGAGTTTAGGCGGTTAAATATCGCGTAAATAATTCTGCTGA
>PCWA01000108.1:1129-1544 GCA_002796125.1 Candidatus Ghiorseimicrobium undicola | reverse complement strand
TGAAGGCAGTCGCCGCCGAGCTTGTTTTCTTTCTCAATAATCAGCGTTTTGGAACCAAGCTGCGCCGACCAAATCGAGGATGTAAGACCGGCCGCGCCGCCGCCGATCACAATCATGTCATAATCATATTTTTGCATAATCTCTCCCGTCATTTTTCCTCATTTTCATTTCGAGATGAAAATGACGAGGCTCGCCACGTTTTATGGCGGCCAATCAAATATCACGATAAAAGAAGGGCCGCCACAACAAAACGACAGCCCTCGCTTTCATCCACATTAACGTGATCCTTTATACGCGCCGGAACCTTTTTCAGATCCCATTGACTGCTCTTTTAATTCCTTATACTTTTTCTCCAAATTGGCTAAGTATGTTTCAGGATCATTGATGAACATTTTCTGCTGTTCGAATCCGGGAA
>PCWA01000108.1:490-1097 GCA_002796125.1 Candidatus Ghiorseimicrobium undicola | reverse complement strand
AATTTCGGACTTCCCTTCACAACCATACCCTTTGAAATACAAACAGGGCAATGTCCGTCAATGCCGATACTTCCCTTCTCTTCCATCATTGGACTGCCTTTCATTTGATTGCCTTCGGAAGCAAAAGAGTTCACCGCCAAACCAAGACTTAAAACACAGGCAAAAATAGTTAAAACAATTTTTAATTTTTTCATAATATTCTCCGTAAATTTAAGGTTAAAAACATTTATAAAGCCATTTTTTTAATTCGCGCTTTCCTCCTTTCACTATTTGTAAAGTTCTGTCCGCGGATAAAACGCCCGCCAGGCAAACCAGAAGGCCTGAACGGAAGGGATTATTTCTCCGTCATTATTCTTAACGACAGCACTCTCGCTTTTTTTATCGTAATGAATCGTTATTTTTTCCTCGCCAATGGTATCTTTAACACCAGCTTCTTCCCTTTTTAAACTTTCAAATGAATAGGCCTTAGCCTGACTATTTATTACAACTCCAACAATCCATTCTTTTCCGGGTAAACGGTTATCCTGATGATTAACAGGGAAATATATTTCTGATGAACGGCCATACCCGGCATAAGGATTATTCGAATAGTCCCGAAAATGGCCCG
>PCWA01000108.1:0-475 GCA_002796125.1 Candidatus Ghiorseimicrobium undicola | reverse complement strand
CTAAAGTGTCGGGGTGCTTTGACCGCCACGCCTCCCATGTGGTATGTTCCGCGGGCAGGAGTTTCAGCTTCTGTCCCGTCATGGGGCCTGTGACCGCTTCCATTCTGATCTGCGACCACAAACTTTCCGTTTTCTTGTCATAGAATAAAACATCACTGTTATAGAGTTTGCCGGAGACGCCGAATAAATACCGTTCACCTTTAATATCGGCTTCAAATACCATCCCTGTCCCGCATAAAGGGCAGTAACTTATCAAGACGTTTTCTCCTCCAACACGGTCATTGACCAGCTCGTGCCAGTTAAGAATCCTGATCGGATAGGCCTTAGCTTCGCCATTTAGACTTATTCCCAAAACTCTGTCTTTCGGATTCAGGTATTTTGCATCATCTGCCAAAATAAACTCGGGATCATAGAGCGCCGGAATACCATCCTTTGGCGGCCCGCCGTCATGGATTTCATTTAACGGGATGTTATG
>PCWA01000083.1 GCA_002796125.1 Candidatus Ghiorseimicrobium undicola | reverse complement strand
CAAATCGGGGCGGAATTAAAATCTTATGCCAAGAAAAATGAAGGCAGTAGTTACGTAAAAGATAAACGCCAGGAATAAGCGGGCTTTATTTGAATATTTTTCGAAGCTGCCTGAGCGGATCAAGCACCGCGGGGCTAAGCTTGGGATCTCTTATTGTACCGGTAAGTTTTAGGCTGACAAATTGCCTGGCCTTGTCTAAAAAAGATGATAAAACCTGCATAAAATCAGCTGAATGCCGAAGAAACTCTTCATTAAAGTCTGAACGTATAACATAATCCAGGTTTCCTTTAAAATCCATTTTCCCCTGTCCGGATATGGTAACTTGCGGGCTCTTCATGATTATGTAATCGCTAAAAATATATCCGTTTTCTATGATCAGGTCCGCCTCCGCTTCATTAAATACAATTTTTTCAAAAGAGGGGATAAATAAAAATTGCGCCAACTTTTTAAAAGGGGCAAATTCCCAGAGATTTCCGTCTTTTATTAAAATCCCTCCTTCGCCAGCCAAGGTATCCGTTCCCCGCGTATTGCCGCTTACGCTGACATCAGCGCTCATAAGCCCGGACAAGGCCTTGTCTTTAAAAGAAGTATCTTTCTTCAAGCGCGCCAGATTTATATTTGACAACAGCAGATTAAACGAAAACAGCGGATTGTCATATTCCAAATTGAAGCCGCCTTTTATGTTTATTTTACCTTCATAGGAATCGGCAAATATTTCGGCAACGGGAATGCGCCTGTCTTTTTGCCGAAGGCGCGATTTAATATTATTTAAAGCAAAGCGTTGCATGCCGGCCCCTAAAGAAATGGCCTCGGCATTTAAATCAACGCTTAAATCCAAGCCTCTGATATCCCGGAGATTACCACTTGCCATAGCATTAATGGCGCATTCGCCTTCGGGAGATATTTTTTCCAATATACCCCGATATCGCGGCAGATACTTTCCGGATATTGTTTTTAGATCTGCCAGTTCCAGAGAAATCAAAGATGCCAGATTAAACGAGTAATTTTTTTCCTGAAAATATACGTCTCCTTTTATGTCAAAGCCGGAATGTAATAAGCGGCCTTTCAGTTTTGTTATTATTAAATTTTTATTTTCTAACCGTACCGCAGCATCCAACGCGGCTTCCGGAGACTTCAAATTAAAATCGGCCCTGGGAGCGGTAAAGCCGGATAACTTTCCTGACGAAGCATAACTTTCCCCATCAAGCATAAAAGACAGGTCATGCCAAATTACGTTTTCTTTATCAAAATTTAATTTGGCGGCTATGCCGGTTATTTCTTTACCGCGCTGGTTAAGAATAAGCTTGCTGTCGGCTAATACCGCCTCCCCTTCCATTTTAAAGTTTTTCGCGTCAGAAAAAAACATCTCTACGTCCAGGCCTAAACTGCCTCTACCCTCTAAAGCTATATCGAAATTATTAAACCTGTCCTTTAACAATGAATCATATAATGTTGAAACCGTTAAATCGCCGGAATAAACCCTGGCTTTAAGATAAGGGTCTTTAAAATTACTGAGCTCTGCTTCAATATCAAACGGGCTTCCAAATAAGCGCGCCTTTAAATCTTTGGTGTTAACGCTGTCTTTTGAAAACGCGACTGTCGCGGATACGTCTTTGGCGCCGCCTAAATAAGGGATGCCTTCGATTTGCGCGTTTTTTACGTCTGCCTTGCCGGAATAATCAACTGCCCTGTTTTGCAAATCATAAATTATCCGCGCGGACAGCCCGCCATCTGCTTGAAAGACAATATTATTTTTCTTGATCTTGAGCGAATCCAGCTGCGAGCTGAAGTCAACATCCAATGTGGAATTTTCATAAAACCGCGCCCGCCCCTTTAGCTGCTTTATTAAACAACCCGTTAAATCGAAGGGCGGATTCATGTAATAACGCGTAAGTAAATTCTTGGGATCAAGGTTATTAATATCAAACTCAGAGGTGATTTCACCCGTAGATAAGCCATAAGACCCCTTTGAATCAAAACTAGCGCCATCGTCCAACAAAAGAGCAAAAGAAAATTTTATATTCTGGGGCAGAGATAACGCGCACTCCGCGTTAAATCCGGCACTCTCTGTATACTCAGGATTTATAAATTCGTCTTTAAAATCAATTTTCCCGTTTTCGATTTTTATTCTATAAACAACCGGTTTAATGGCTGTTTTTTTGCCTGTTCTTTCTTTTTTTATGTTAGGCAGGTTGAATACGCCTTCTTTTGTTCTTTTAATGGATATATGCGGGGATTCTATATTGACGAAAGGTATGACAAACTCTCCCTTTTTAAAAAGCGGCAGGAACAACCAGCCCAAAGATACACGCTCTGTGCTAAGAAATAAGCCCTTGCCATCTTCATCATAGATATTAAGATTTTTAATAATTAACCCTTTCAAGAGGTTTAGCTTTATTGAGCCAAGCTCAACCCTGCGCCCTAAATTATCTCCGATAGCCGTAGCTATCAACAGCCTTGCCTTGCGCGGCAGATAGACGGTATTTAAATATGCGGCGAAAGAGACGAAAATTAAAATAAGTACTGCTAAAATAATGATAATTTTTCTCACAAATATATTATATAGCAAGCCATGCCGCCATGCAAGCTGGGACAAGCGCGCGTATAGACAAAGAATATCTTACATGCTATAATTACACCCTGTATTAAGCAAGAATATAGGTTGCCTGATATACTGAACTAAAACCAAACAAATTTACAGCGGGGCGTGGCTCAGTTTGGCTAGAGCGCTTGCTTTGGGAGCAAGATGTCGACAGTTCGAGTCTGTCCGCCCCGACTTTTGATATTTGCGCCTGTAGCTCAGTTGGATAGAGCAACTGCCTTCTAAGCAGTGGGCCGCCTGTTCGAATCAGGCCAGGCGCATTAAGCAAAATCTGACTACCGACGCCTAGATTTTACTTAATGCCGCGCAAGCTCGCGCGGCAGAAGAAAAATCCGTTGAGCGGATTTTATGTAAAGATGAAAATTCTTAGAAAGATTTTAGTTATTCACCTTATAATATTCGCCGTTATTTTTTGCTCCGGCTATATATTTGTAGCTTTTTTTGCCAAGCCGGTAATTGAAGCGCAGATAGAAAAACAGCTTGGGATCGAAGCCGAAATCTCTTCTGTTTCCTTGACTTTACCCTTAGCTATAGAAATAAATAATTTTATTTTGAAAGATATAGCCGCTATCAAAAAAATCAGGATTTCTCCCAGCATAATAGGGTTTCTGGCCGGTAAAATCGTCTTAAATAATGTTTCCGTGATAAAGCCGGAATTAACTATTGAGCGTAAAAAGGACGGCACTTTTAATATTCCCCAAATCAAACAAACAGGAAAAAGCCAGGTTATAGCCGCGGGCATAAGCATAAAAGACGGGCGCATTTTAGTACGCGATAAAAAGGTATCCGAAGAAGTTTTTTCCTTTGAAGTAAAAAACTTAAATGCGTATATCAGAAAAGCCTCTCTCCTGCCCTATCCATTAAAAATCGAATATGACATTTCGGCGGACATACTCTCAAGGCCGGGGATAGAAAACGCCGTCATCGCCGGCAAAGGATGGATTGACTGGACCAACAAAGACATGCTTGGCGATTTAAATATATCCGGCATAGACGCGATGCTCTTTGCGCCTTACTTCCGTAACTTTGTCGCTAAACCGGAGCAATTAGGCCAGGCAAAGGCTTCCTTTGGCGCCGATCTATCCGCCGAAAACAACGATCTCTTGGTAAAATGCCGCTTGCTTATAAATAATTTATCCGCCAAAAAAGAAACTGGGGAGCAAGCAGCAGAAAAATCAATCGCTGAATCTTTACAGACGGCGGCGTTAGAGCTTCTAAAAACACCTGCGGATGAAATCGTAATTGATTTTGAGATACGCACAAAATTGGACCGGCCGAGGATGGATAAAATGGCATTGAAAGGCGCGGTGTTTCAGCCTATAATACAAAAGGCGATAGAAAAACCCGAAGAGCTTAAAGATACTATCGAAGGCCTCGGCGAGCAGATTAAAGAAAAGATTAAAAACATCGACAAAGAAGACATGCAAGAACTTAAAGAAAAAGGCAAGGAAATAGAAGACGCCTTTAAAGCAATTTTTAAAAAGAAATCTCAGTAATAGCCAGAAATCTTATCTTTTTACTGTAGGCTGCCAGCTGTGAACACTAAACTAAATAATGGTGGGTGTAGCTCAGCCTGGTAGAGCGCTTGACTGTGGCTCAAGCTGTCGCGGGTTCAAATCCCGTCACCCACCCCATATTTAACCCTCATGCGAACCGCGGCTCTTCTGAGCCACAGACGCGTGAGGGTTTTTCTTTTTCTGGCGGGGGATTGAATGATGATGCCGTATTGATAAAAGCATAGGGGGGGCATGGCCTCAACAGTAATTTTACTTGACAAATATCTATAATATGATATATTTGTTGTATGAATATAATCACTTATTGCAGGCAACGGCGCCAATATAACAACCTGACACAGCTACAGTTAGCGCAAAAAAGCGGGATAAGCCAAGGAGCTATCTCCGATATAGAAAATGGCCATAGGGAAGTAACCACAAAAACAATTTTAAGGCTGTCTAATGCCCTGGGCCTATCCCCAGCTGATATGTTTACTCCTCCGCCATTTAATATAGTTAAATTAGACCGCCACCAGATAGATGCCCTGGCCAAAAATATCATTAGCGGCAATACCTCTATCGGCATGGCGCAAAACCAGCTGTGCCAGGATATCGCCTCTCTCTTAGTAAACAAACTAAAAGCACACAAGGTAAAAGGCGCCAAACGCAACACTGCCATACGTTGGAATACAGCATCGCGATATCTTAAGGCGAAGGAAAAATACCCCCCGGAAATCCTGGCGCAAATACTTCATCGCGTGGATAAACTTCTATCTTAGGAGAAAATAGATGAAACCCAAAGACATAGATTTATTTTTTAATCGGCTATCAGAAAATTTTTCTGGGAATGTGAAAATAATCATACTTGGAGGAGCGGGATCTCTTCTCATGGGAGGAAAAAGGCCCACGCTGGATATCGACTTTGAAGTACGATTCAACGATGGAGAAAATATTGATAGGGTTAAATTTCAGGAGGCTATAAAAAAAACAACGCAAACCACGGGGATCAGCGCGCAATTTAGCGAAGATGCCGAACGCTGGTCTGAAATTTCTTTATCTGACTACTCTGAACATTTAAAAACATATAAGGCCTTTAAAAATATTGCGGTATATTTCCTCGAGCCTGAATACTGGAGCATCGGTAAGATTTCCCGATACTGGGACCAAGATATCCAGGATATGATCGCTGTGTTTAAGCATGAAAATATTGGCCCTATAAATCTGCTGGCTGTATGGACAACTGCCATCTCCCAAAGCCCTCTTTCTTCGCAGCTTTTCTCCGCCAAAAAACATATCTTCCATTTTTTTAAAACCTTCGGCAGAAAAATCTGGGACAAGGATTACCCGGAAGAAAAAATATTGGAAATACTAGAAAAACAATTTTGAAATAACCATCCGGCGGCGCAGCTGCCGGGATGATTCAGTTGGATACACAGTCCCGCGGCACAGATTACTTCGCAATCCATTGCGAAGTAATCGGCTGCAAGGAGTGCCCCGATTTTACTTAGATTTTATAAACTGATTAGCTGCAGGATGCCTTTCCTGATGAGCATTACGGCTATCGCGGCTAAAAGAAGGCTGGTTACTTTAGATAAGGCTCTCGCCCCGGAATTACCAATAATTCTTATGAGTGCTCCTGATAAAGAAAAAATCACCCCCGCCAGTAATACATTTATTATCAGCGAAATCAAGGTAAGATAAAGCCCGTATTCTGTAATAATAATTAACGAGGTGGTAAGCACTGCCGGGCCGACTATTAAAGGCGTCCCCAGCGGAACAGCCCCTAATTCATTAGACGGGATACGGCGCTTCTTTCCCGGGCTAACTATATCTATAATGGCAATAGAAAACAAGATAGCCCCGCCAGCCACCATAAAATCCGCCATTGTAATGCCTAGAAATTTGAAAATCGCCTTGCTCAAAAATATGAAGGCGATAGATAAAAATAGCCCGGTAAGCATCGACTGAAAGACAATGCGGTTTATTTCTTTCCTCTCTAAACCGCTGGTGAGGGAGATAAAAATAGGAAGCACGCCCAAGGCGTCTACAGCCACAAAGATAGGGATAAAAGCCAAAAATATATTTTTAAGCATTTAATCGAGCCGCATTATCCCGCGGTTCTCAAACCAAAGGCTAATGCGGCGAAGATTATCCCGCGAAGTATCGGAAAAATATTGAAGAAATTTTCCCGATATCTTGCGAAGCGGGAACATCCATTCTATTCGTACTTTATATCATCAAGATAGAAAACAAGCCCTTCCGGATTTACGTCTATATTGGTAGACCAGACAAAACCGCCTATCACGTGCGATAAATCTTTCCCGGTTAAATCTATTGTGTATTGCTTCCATTCGGTGGTCAATGTGATGGGGCCGACTCCAGCGGTATCCGAATCAGAATATTCTCCAAAGATCCCGCCCATTTTTACTTCCTGAATAGTCTCGCCGCCCTTATCCCCTCTTATCCAGAAGGTTAACTTGCTGGCCCCAGTCAAATCATAATACTGAGGAGCCCCTCCCCAGTTATTCGCCGGATACTGCCAGTAAATACCGGCCCAGCGGGCTCCGCCTGTCGCGTTGCTATTGTAGGTAATTTTTATACAAGTGGCGCCCCCATGCGGGTTTTCCTGATAAGCATCTTCAAATTTTACATCCATATAATCCCCCATCCATCCGGAAGGGATAAAGTGGTTATCCGGCGAACGCTTATCGCTATAGACCGGAAAAATCTTAAATTCTTTTTCTTCCTGCTCCTGGCCCATGACTTTTATAACAGCATCTTCTTTGGGCTTCATTGCTTCGGGTAAAACGCTTTTTTCTTCCATCACGGCTTCTTTAGAAACAGTTACTTCTTCTTTTTTCGCGCAGCCAACCGCGATAAAACAACTCACTGCTAAAACAATAAAAAATTTCA
>PCWA01000111.1:36090-48054 GCA_002796125.1 Candidatus Ghiorseimicrobium undicola | reverse complement strand
GGGTCTTTGCCTGCTGGAATTCAGGGTCAATCTTTAAGCTTGTTTCAAGCTCTTCTTTTGCCTCATCGTAGCGCCCTTTGCTCCAATAAAATACGCCTAAATTATAGCGCGCATTTGCTGAATTATTATCTAATCCCTTGGCTTTTAAAAGATATTTTTCCGCGTAACTATAGTCTCCCATCAGGTCATAGACAATCCCTAAATTAAGGTTAATCGCCGCATTTCGCGGCTCCAAGCTGAGCGCTTTTTTATATTCATCAAGCGCCAGACTATAGATACCTTTATTTTTATATATCAGCGCTAACGCATAATGATAATGGAAATCAGACGCATCCAGCTCAATCGCGCGCTTTAATTCATCTATTGCCGCGTCATTATTTCCCGCTTCTTTTAAGGTAAGCGCTAAAAAATAATGATGGGTAGATATGCCGGGATTAATCTCTAAAGATTTCCTATATGCATCTATGGCTTGCGGGTATTCTTTCCTATTGGCATACATGCTGCCTAAATTTGCCCATGCCCAGAAATTATCCGGATGCTTCTTTATCAAATCCTCCATCTGGATAAGAGCCGGCTCTTCCCTGCCGCTTAAATATATTACCCGGATTAAATTAAAATACGTGTTACTGAAGGCGTCATTTGCGCTCAAGGATTTAAGGTAGAGTTTTTCCGCCTCCCTATAATCGCCTTTTTGTTCCGCTATTGCCGCCAGGTTATTATAGGCATGATAGCTCATCGGGGATAAACTTATTATTCTTTTGTAAAAGCGTTCCGGATCCCGCCAGGCATAATTATATCTTATGGAAATTACACCGTAAAAAATAAGCAAAATAGCCGGCAATACCAGAAATCCCTTATTTAAACTTATCAGCCGTTTAAAACCAATCGCGATAATTAAAAATATTCCGACGGAGGCAAGATAAGCAAAGTGTTCCGCAAAATAAGCGTTTATCTGGAATAACCCGGAATATGGAACAAGATTTATTAAAAACCATACCAGAGCAAATGAAACAAGTTTAGCCTTTTGCGTGCGCGCCATTTTAAAAATCAAAAATGACATTAAAGCTAACCCCAACGCCGGAAAGATAAAATCCAAACTTAAAATTGACTCAGGCAGCCTTACCGCGCGCGACATATGCAAATTTAAGGGCAAGATGATTGTCTTTAAATACAAAAATGCGGCTTTGGGAAAAAACAGGATATTTTTGTAAATATCGGCCTTTGGAGGAAAAACAGTTTTGTTCGCCACTATCAACAGCCGCAGAGATAAATAAAAAGCGCCTGCTAAAAGAAAGGGGATATAAACATAAATACGGCGCGCGTATTCTTTAACATAATTAAAGCGGCAGGCAAATACATACAGCAACAATAAAACAGGCAATATCAACGCAAACTCCTTAGAAAATAAAGCAATAATAAAACAGATAACAGATAACAGATAACAGATGGCAGATTTATTGCCTTTAAGCCATTTAATAAAAAACAGCAATGCCGAAAGCATAAAAAGAGCGGCAAGTATATCCGCGCGCCCTGAAATATAAGTAACCGCCTCAACGTGAACCGGATGAACCACAAAGAGAAGAGCGGTAAGTAAGGGGATAGATGACAGCAGCGCTCTAGACCCCCGCGGCGTGGGTGGCGCCTGCGATATCTTCACCGCGGGGGTAAGAAACGAAACCAATAAATAGATCAAAATCGCCGTTGCAATATGCAAAATGATATTAGTAATATGGTATCCTAAAGGGTTAAGTTTCCAGAAATGATAATCAAGCATATAAGAAAGAGACTGCACGGGGCGGTAGAAATTCTGGCCCTCGCTTTTTCCGTTGTATAAATCTGCCGTAAAAATTTTTCCGGTATAGCGAAAATCTTTTATCAGGTAATTGCCTGATACCAAACCCACATCATCCCAGATGAAAGGCACGCTGAGCGCGTTAAAATAACAGGCAAAACCTAAAATAACAATTAATAAAACGGCGAATATTCTTTGTCTATTCATATTACTGCTCAATCTACCCAATTACACATTTTAAGCAATGCTTGTTTTGTGTAATTCACCTATTGCTTATTGGCATTGTCTAAAATATCCTGCATATCTTCAGGTAATGAGTGCTCAAATTCCATAAATTTTCCTGTTGCCGGGTGTATGAACCCCAGATACTTGGCATAAAGAGCAAGGTTTAATTTTTCTTTTAATCCCTCCGCCGCCTTATGCTTTCTGCCATAAATAACATCTCCCAATATAGGATGGCCAAGAGAAGCCATATGCACCCTTAATTGATGGGTGCGGCCGGTCTGCGGCATTAAACTTAAATAAGTAAATTCCTTATAGCGCTTTAATACTTTATATCTAGTAAGCGCCTCTCTTGCCTCATCTTTGAAATTAACCGACATCTTTTCTCTGTTGAAAGGATGCCTCCCAATGGGTAAATCAATTGCCCCTTCGTCAAACTCCACCCGGCCCAAAACTAATGCTATGTAAATCCTTTTTATGGAATGGGCGGCAAATTGCCTGCTCAGGCTCATATGAGCGGCATCATTCTTTGCGATAACCATAATACCCGCGGTATCCTTATCCAGGCGATGAACAATTCCCGGCCTATTAGGATCTATACTAGATAAATTACGGCAATGGAACAAAAGCGCGTTCACTAATGTCCCGTCAGGATTACCTGCTCCGGGATGTACAATCAGTCCGCGCTGTTTATTTATCAAAATCACGTCATCATCCTCATAAATAATTTCCAATGGAATATCCTGCGCTTTTAATTTATGCTCCGGGCCATCCTTTATAATTACCTTTATTTTATCATACGCCTTTATCTTATGATGCGCCTTTACCGGCGCATCATTTAATAAAACCTGTCCGTCATGGATAAGTTTTTGCAGGCGCGCGCGCGATAATGCCCCGCCCTCTTCAGAAAAACGCCTTACCAGATACATATCCAGGCGTTGAAACTCTCCATCCTCTACTTCAAATATATACTCTTTCATAACTTATGGAATAAAACAAACATATGTACTTAGCGGCTTGGCCGCCAACTATAATAGGCTAAACAATCTCCTTAAAACTACTATGCCTTTTTAGACAAAGGCTTTCGCGCGCAAAACAATATCAGCGCTATTACGAAAATAACAACGCTTATAATCTGCGAAATGGTTAGATTAAAAACTATAGGCGGATTATCCGCGCGCAGGAACTCTACAAAAAATCGCGCCAAAGGATAAAAAATAAAATAAGACAACGTAACCGTGCCTTTTTTAAGTTTTCCTTTCTGCGCCAGACGCAGGACGACAAAGATAAGCAAGAGTAATAAAGAAGAAAAAATCTGGGTGGGATAAGGAATGCTTAAAACCCGGCAGAATTTTCCGTAGCAGCAGCCGTTTAAAAAACACCCTATCCTGCCTATGGATTGCCCTAATGCTATATAAGGCATAATTAAATCCAGAACGCTTAAAATATCCTGCCTTTTTATTAAGAGATAAATTATTCCGCAGGCGACAGCGGAGATCAAGCCTCCGTACCAAACCAGCCCGCCGTGCTGAAGCATGATTATTTCAACTGGGTTATCAAGAAAAAAAGTTATGTTTAAGATTATAAAAAGCAGCCTTGCTCCGGCTATCCCGGAAATCAAACACGCAAAGCAGAATGTTGATATCACGGAAGCGTCAATTCCTCTTCGCTTGGCTTCCGCCCCCGCCAAAAACGCTACCGCTAAAAAAGCAAGGGCGAGAAAAAATCCGTAAGAGTAAACCGTAACCGGGCCGATTTTAAAAAGGACAGGATACATAAGAAATTAGGAATGAAAATTATAATTTATGGTTTTTGATTTTTGGTATTTGATTTTGTTATAATCTGCCAACCAAACAGCAGTGCGCCTATAGTAATGGCGCTGTCGGCTATGTTAAATACCGGCCAGATACGGAAATCCAGAAAATCAACCACATAGCCAAAACGCAGCCTGTCAATCAGGTTCCCAACAGCTCCGGCCAGGATCAAATGCAGGGATATCCTCGTAATTATATCAAGCTTATCCTTCTTAGATAACAAATACCTGCCTATAACTATGGCCGATAAAACGGCCACTAATACGAAAACGGCGGCCATGTTCTTGAATAGCCCAAACGCGCTTCCTGTATTTTTTACAAGGCTTAGATGAAATATGTTTTTTATTACGGGGATAGATGCAGCGTAGGGTATATTTCTTAAGGCGAAAAATTTGGTCAGCTGGTCTAAAACTAAAACCAGAAAACTTAAAATAAACATCTCGTAGATAAAGCTATATTTCTTCTGTTTTCTGCTGGCACTTAAGGCACAGCCTTGCCTGCGGCATGGCCTTAAGCCGTGTTTTACCAATTATATTTGCGCAATCTTCGCATACGCCGTAAGTTGCCTCTTCTATCTTTTTTAACGCATCGTTTACTTCATAAAGCATCTGGCGCTCGGAACTGCCCATGCCTAAAGAAAATTCCCTGTCATAGGTATCGGTAGCCACATCTGCCATGTGGTAGGTATATGCCGATATATCTCCGGCGGCTTCCTTTTGCGACTTTTTAAGCGTATCCTCCGAGACATGCGCGATACCTTCAAGTATCATGTCCTTTTTCTCTAACAATAAATCCTTGAAGAATTTTAATTCCTTCTTATTGATTTTTTTCTTTGCCGGCGCTTTCGGGCGCCGAACAGGCTTAGCCTTTGCCTTAGCCATCCTTCTAGGTTTTGTTTTAAGCTTAGCTTTTCTGGTTATTTTCTTATTAACTTTTTTCTTCATTTAAATCCTCCGTTAATCGCTTCTATGCACCTGCCGCAAATCAAATTACCTTCCGAATCTCTTTTAATATCTTCTCTAAACGTCCAGCACCTGGAACACTTGTCTCCCTGAGCCCTGTCTGCGGATATATAGAATTTAGCGCTTTTTTCGATATAAACCTGCGAAGTGATAAATATAGCCGCCAGATCCCCTGAATACTTCCTGAAAAAATCATATTCTTCCTGGCTGTCAAAGCCAATAGTTACCTTTGCCTCTAAAGAGCTCTTTATTGTACCATTAATTCTTTTTTCTTCAAGTATTTTTAAAACCATATTCCGCAAATTCAAAATTCGCGCGAATTCATCTTCTAAGGCGTTATTTATGTATTCCTCTTTGGCCTTCGGCCAGCAAGACAGATGGACAGAGCCGGATTCATCCGGAATCTTTTCTTTAAAATTCTGCCATAGCTCTTCGGAGGTAAAAGAAAAAATCGGCGCAATAATCTTAGTTAAGACAACCAACGCTTGGCTTAAAACAGTTTGCGCGCTCCTGCGCTCTAAAGAATCATGCCGGAAAGTATACAATCTGTCCTTTAAGATATCCAGGTAAAAAGAACTTAAATCCACTATGCAAAAATTATATATAGAATGGTATACGGAATAAAAATTATAATTTTCATAGTAAAGGCTTATATCATTAAGCAGGCTGTAGAGGCGATGAAGCGCCCATTTGTCCAAAAGCATAAGTTTTTCATAGGCGATTGGATCTTTATTTATATCAAAGTCGTATAAATTACCAAGAATAAACCTCAAGGTATTCCTGATTTTTCTGTATGCTTCCGAAAGGCGCGCGATTATCTCATCTGAAATTCTTATGTCTTCCTTATAATCGCTTGAGGCTACCCATAACCTCAAAATATCGGCGCCGTATTTTCTGATAATGTTTTGAGGGGCGATAACATTGCCTTCGGATTTAGACATTTTCCTGCCCTCACCGTCTACCACAAATCCATGCGTCAGTACGGCCTTAAACGCTGTTTTTTCCTCCAAGGCAACAGCCGGAATAAGTGAAGATTGAAACCACCCTCTATGTTGATCAGAGCCTTCCAGGTATAAATCGGCGGGAAAGCCCAACTCAGAAGAAGCCTTAAGCACGGCCTGATGGCTTACCCCGGAATCAAACCAAACATCTATAATATCATTGCCTTTTTTAAAATCCCGCCCACCGCAAAAAGGACAGGCATAATCCGCCGGTATCAAATCTTCTGTTTTCCAGATAAACCAAGCGTCGCTTCCTTCCCGTGCCACTATTTGGGAAAAATTATCGATTACTTCCGGATAAAGGCCCTCTTTGCGGCATCCTAGGCAACAAAGCGACGGGATAGGCACGCCCCACAACCTTTGACGGGAAAGGCACCAGTCAGGCCTGTTTTCTACCATTGCCGAAATTCTTTTTTCTCCGGAAGCCGGCACCCATTTTATATCTTTTATCAGGCTTAATACCCTGCTTCTTAGATTATTACTGTCTATTTTTAAGAAATACTGCTCTGTAGCACGGAAAATAACCGGATTTTTACATCTCCAGCAATGAGGATAAGAATGGCTGATTTTCGCCTGCGCAAGTAAAGCACTTTTTTCTATCAGCTTATTTATAATGATTTCATCGGACTTATGCACATTTACGCCGTTTATAAAATCAAGGCTGTCTTTAAATTCCCCTTTATGATTGACCGGCATAATCACAGGAAGGTTATATTTTAACCCGGTCTGATAATCTTCCTGTCCGTGCCCAGGAGCGGTATGCACGCATCCGGTACCCTCCTCATGCGAGACATAATCCGCCAGGACAATAACGCCCTCTCTGTCAATAAAAGGATGTTCGTATTTTAGGCCATCCAGATCCTTGCCCTTAATCTTATCTTTCAGTATCTGACAATCGCCTAAAATCCCTGCTTCTTTTAAAGCATTAAGACGCTCCTCTGCCAGAAAAATAATCTCATCTGCGATTTTTACAGGCACATAATATAAATCCGGATGGACGGCAATGGCAACGTTTGCAGGAAGCGTCCACGGAGTGGTTGTCCAGATAAGCAGATAATGCTTTCCGTCGGAAAAATTCGGGCCTTTTATTTTAAACTTAACATATACTGAATTAGAAGTATGCTGATCATATTCAACCTCTGCCTCGGCAAGCGCGGTCTCGCACTGATAGCACCAGTTGACCGGCTTAAAACCACGATAAATATAACCTTTTCTGACTAAGCCGGATAATGAACGCAGTATATCCCGTTCATACTCTTTTTTTAAAGTAAGATATGGGTTGGGCCAATCGCCTAAAACCCCAAGCCGTATAAATTCATCTTTCTGTATTTTGACAAATTTTAGGGCGTAATCTTTGGCTTTTTTTCTGAATTCCACCTGGTCGACTTCATGCTTGGTCTTTCCCAATTCCTTAAAAAGGCTATATTCTACAGGTAATCCGTGGCAATCCCAGCCCGGCACATAGGGAGCGTCATAACCCTGCATAGTTTTAAATTTAATGATAATATCTTTTAAGGTTTTGTTTAAGGCATGGCCGATATGAATATTACCATTGGCATATGGCGGGCCGTCATGAAGAATATACTTAGGCTTGCCCCTGCGCTCTTTACGGATTAGTGAATATAAATCTTCTTTCTGCCAGAAAGACAAAATTTCCGGCTCCCTCTGCGCCAGATTTGCCTTCATGGGAAAACTTGTCTTGGGTAAGTTTAATGTGGCTTTGTAATCCATATTAAATTTTTAATTAATTTACGTATTTCCCGATAATGATACCTAATTCTTTTTTTACCTTCTCAGGTATCGCCTGCTTTTGAGTAACTATCGCATATTTTAAAGCGCTGGCGCATTTGCAGCCACTCGCCTCAGGTAATTTCGCAATCGCCGTCCTTATTATCTTTTTTGCGTTTTCAACGTTCTTGGATAAGTTTTCTATCACCATCTCAACCGTAACGCTCTCATGGCCGGCATACCAGCAATCATAATCGGTAACCGCCGCCAGAGTCGCATAACACATTTCGGCCTCGCGGGCAAGGCGCGCCTCGGAAATATTTGTCATGCCGATTATAGACATGCCCCACGAACGGTAGAGATTCGACTCCGCCCTTGTTGAAAAAGCCGGGCCTTCCATGTTAAGATAAGTACCGCCTAAATGAGTTTTTACATTTATCTCGCCTGTCACAGAATAAATACTCTTTGATAAACTGCCGCACACGGGATCGGCAAAACCGATATGCGCGACTATGCCTTCGTTAAAAAATGTCATTACACGGGCCTGATTGGTCCTATCTACAAACTGATCGGGTAAAACAAAATCCAATGGGGCTATTTCTTCCCTGAGGCTGCCGCATGCGGAAACAGAAATAATCCGCTCAACCCCAAGCTTTTTCATTCCGAAAATATTAGCGCGGTAATTTATTTTACTGGGTGAAATTCTATGCTCTCTGCCGTGGCGCGGTAAAAATACTACCTCTTTACCCTCAAGTTCTCCTGTAATATATTCATCCGAAGGTTCGCCAAAAGGCGTCTTAACCCTGACAAGCTTTAGGTGTTTAATGCCTTCGATATTATATAAACCGCTACCGCCGATAATTCCTATTTTTGACATTCTCACTCCTTAGATAACTGCTTAGCGCGTTTATGAGCCGCAACAACAGCATCACATATTATCTTACTTAATTTCCTGTCTATAAAAACTTTCAACGCTGCCTCGGTTGTGCCACCCTTAGAAGCAACCTTATTAATTAAGTTTTTCGCATCAAAACTTTTCTTATTCAAAAGATCCATCGAACCAATTATTGTATGATAAATAAGCTTATTTGCATTTTTCTTGTCCAATCCTAATCCTTCGGCAGCCGCCAATAACGCTAAAAAAATAAAAAGTAGATATGCAGGGCCGCTTCCGGAAAGCGCAGTAACTACATCAATAAGCCTTTCTTTATCCATCACGACAGTTTCACCTACTGCCTTAAATATTTTTTCCGCTATTTTTATGTCCTTAGGGGCGGCAAATCGCCCTTTCACTAACGCGGTTATCCCTTTGCCTATCTGTGCCGGCATATTCGGCATCGCTCTTATTACCCTAACCTTGTCTATTTTACCTTCGATATATTTTGTGCTGATGCCCGCGGCAATCGAAATAATTAATTTCCCCCTCGCATAACCTTTAATTTCCGCCAACACCGCCTCAAAATCCTGTGGCTTAACTGCTAAAATTACCGTATCAACTTTTTTTACTAAATCGGCTAAACCTAAAGCCGATTTTATCTTGGGTATATTTTTTATCTTTTGGCTATCCTTATCAAAGACGAAAACTTCATGCTCGCGCTTAATTCGCTCAGCTATTGCCAAACCCATATTCCCAAAACCGATTATACCTATTTTTTCATGCTTTACCATATATCCTCTATTGTTTAAAAATTACCCTGCCAACCCGTATCATGGTCGCGCCTTCTTCTATGGCAATCTTATAATCCTGGCTCATGCCCATGGATAAAATCCGTAGCTCGTAATTCGTAGCTCGTAATTCGTTAAGCTTGCCTCTAAGTTCCCGCAGGATCCTAAAATACGGGCGGCTACTTTCAGGATTATCGCTCAAAGGGGCGATTGTCATTAAGCCTTGTATGCGAATGCTTTTTAATTCTGCCGCTTTTTTTACAACTTCAACCGCTTCATCCGCCGTTAAGCCGAATTTCGTCTTTTCGCCGGAAGTATTCACTTCTATTAAAATATCCTGAATTTTATCTATTTTTTCAGCTTGCTTATTTATTTCATCCGCCAGCCGCAGGCTATCCACGGAATGAATTAAGTCAAAAATCTTAACGGCATCTTTTGCTTTATTGGTCTGAAGATGCCCTATCATGTGCCACTTTAGAGTATTGAGCATTGAGTATTGAGTATTGAGTATATTATATTTATTTAGCGCTTCCTGGACTTTATTCTCGCCGATATCGGTTATGCCGCTTTCTATCGCCAAGAGTATTTCTGCCGGGCCAACTTCTTTTGTTACCGCAATCAGCTTTATTGACTCCAAATCTCTGTTGATCCTAAGGCAAAGGGAAGAAATTTCATTATTAATGCCTAAAATATTATCTTTTACGCTCATAATTATACTTCAGGCAGATTTTTCTAATGAAAAATCTGGGTTTATCTGAATGTAGTATAGTATAGCTATAATCTCTAACGGGGTCAATAAAAAGATGGGGGGAACGGCTTAAAAATACTCGCTGTAGATATCTTTCATTCTACTCATAAGATAGGCAACAGGATTGCTATTGCCGGCATTGAACAAAGATAGCCTGTGAGCGCTGTTTGAATTTATGGCATGCTGTATAAACCCTATGCTGGTAGCATGCCTAAGGCAAGAAATAGGCAGCGTAATAGCGCCGTTACGGTTAACCGCCTGGCCATCATTAACTTTAACGGGCGGTAAAGATACAGCCGCTATTAATTTTGGTATGCCTAATCTTACCGGGGTTGCAAAAATCAATTCCGCCAGTTCGATTAACCCATCCAACAAGCTAGTCCCGCCGGTGATAACTAAAGAATAATTCATGCCCTGCAAAGAGAGGGTAGAATTTATCTTGTCTTTAATCCGCATGAATAACTGCGTCAGCTCAGGCTCAATAATGCTGGAAATAACCTTACGTTTAATCGGAAAGTATGAATCCCCTTTTTTTATTATAACTTCTTCATTTTCATTTATGTCGCCAAGGGCGGCACTCCCGTAAGAATCCTTAATCTCTTCAGCCAGCTCAATAGGAAGTTTCAAAATTTCCGATATAGCGTTGCTAATATTGCCGCCTCCATAATCAATAATATCGGCAAAGCACAAAACTCCGTCTTTAAAAATAAGGAATTGGGTAAGATCGGCGCCTATATCAATTAGGATTGCCCCTTTCTTTTTCTCCTCATCCGATAAACAAACCGATCCGGAGGCTATCCCCGAAAAAACTATATCCTCTAATTCCAATCCGGCATGCGTTATCAACTTAACGGTATTTTCAATGCGGGTTATCTTGCTCACTACTAAATACAAATCGACGGCAAGTTTATGCCCGTATAAACCCCGGGGATTTTCCAGGCGGTTATGGTCATCCAGCGTATATTTAAAAATAATATCATGAATTATTTCTTCTTCAAACTTTAGGTTTAAAGACCTGGCATATGAACTAATCCGGTTCATATCCGAAAGAGTGACAATCTTGTTCCCTTTATCTATAAGCGGCATCATGGCAGAAGCATTGCGAAACAATATATCTTGGCCGTTTATACCGACAGATACATTTTTTATTTTCTGGCCCGTCTTATGCTCCAGCCTCTTTATCAACTGTTTTAAGTTATGCGTTAATAATGATATATCCGTAATAAAACCCTTACTTATACCGGTAGATTTTATATCGTCGTAGGCTAATTGCAAGAGGTTAAGCTTCTTGTCGGTGATGCCGACAGCCGCCTTGATTCTGCTAGAGCCTAAATCTATGCCGCAGATTATTTTATTGCTTTTTAAAATGTTAGATAACATAGCTAATTCTTCCCGGCTACAGGGTCTTTAAAACGCAAATCTATATATTTAATCTCAGTTAAATTAGACTTGATCTTGGGTAAAAGAGAAGATAAAACTTTAAGCTTTGCGGAAATATCCTCTTTTCCTATTATTATTTTGACATATTTATCTTTTATACTATCAGGCAAAATCATAAAATTCAACCGGATTTTAAAAAAAATATTTCGCGAATCAGAAAGGTTAATTTCATGTATGGGGAATTCTTCAAACTCGTTTATTTTACTGTAATTCTCCAATAATTCCAGGGCAATACCGATCTCCTCGCTATCTATTGGCACATTCCTTTTTATTTGTTTGGCATTAATCAGCAGCCCGGTAATCCGCGGTAGCGCCTGGAGGCTATTTTCAGGCGGCAAATCCAAAAAGATCCCCTGATCATCAACGGCATAAATTTCATCCCGGCGCCCCTGCCTGCCGCCTAATAATAATTTAGCAACCGGCAGGCGCTCCTGCGTTTCGATAATTAAAGTATGCGGCAGCTGCCTTAATACTTTTACATTTTTCAGGCCATGGTTATTAAATAGGATTTTCTTTTCCAGCTCTTTCAAATCTATGCTGAATAAATTAACGCCGGATACATTCGGCAGATTTAAATCAGAAGGCCCGGAAA
>PCWA01000111.1:0-36078 GCA_002796125.1 Candidatus Ghiorseimicrobium undicola | reverse complement strand
GAAGGCCCGGAAATAATCACATCCCTTAGCGAAAAATAAGGCCAATTAGATACCGTCTTCTTAAAAATAAATACCATAAAAACAGTTATTACGCCTAGTGCAAAAATAAAAAATATACGGCGGCGTAATATTTTATTTCTTTTCATGTCGTCTATTTTTAATGCGAATCCTCCGCCAAAGAAGGAAGCGAGCGTTTTTTTATGGCTAATCCCAATAATTTTAAACAAAGGTTCTCAAATGTATAGCCGGCCGCCCTGGCCGCCTTCGGCAATAAGCTTGTTTGTGTCATGCCCGGGATAGTGTTAACCTCTAATACAAAAATATTACCGCGCTTATCCAAAATCATATCCACGCGCGAAAATCCCGAACAACTTAACGCCCTGTGGGCGCTCAGTGCGGCAAATTGCGCGGCCTTAGATATTTCCTGCGGTAAATGCGCAGGCACTATATAATCAGTAAGCCCTTTGGTATATTTTGCTTCATAATTGAAAAATTCCTTTTTGGGAACTACTTCAATCACGGGAAGAGGCTGTTGGTCTAAAATCCCTACAGTAAGCTCTCTGCCTTCAATATAATCTTCTATAAGCACATTCTCATCATGCTTAAAAGCCGTGCGCAGGGCATCCTCAATCTTATTTTCTGTTCTGGCTATCGTCAACCCGATACTCGAACCTGAAGACGCGGGCTTGACCACAAACGGCAGTTTTCTATTTATTACCACATTGCCAGAAGACCAGCGGCTTATATTCAAATATTCTGCCTCGGGAATCATAATGCCTGCCTTACTAAAAATAGAGCGGGAATCTATCTTGTTTAATGCGCTCATGCTGGCTCTTGCCCCGGAGCCGGTATAAGCAATACCCATATCCTCTAGTAATGCCTGAACAGTACCGTCTTCACCGAATCTTCCATGTAAAGCAATAAAAGCTATGTCAATGTTTTTATCTTTAATCCAGGCTTTTAATTTAGCCCTGCTGCGCTCAATTATGTCTAAATTCATCACATCAAGGTTCAAAGTTTCAAGCGCCTCATATACGGCCATACCCGACTTAAGAGAAATCTCCCTTTCATTGGATATCCCTCCCATTAAAACCCCAATCCTGCCAAAATGATCCCTGATCCCTGATTCTTGATTCTTAGTTTTAACTGTTACTGCCATATCTTCACTTCCGGATTAAGGGTTAAACCGAATTTGTTCTTTACCCTTTTACGTATTAACGACATCAAACTCAAAACATCTCCTGCCTTGGCGCCTCCCTTATTAACGATGAAATTAGCATGTTTTCTTGATACAGCGGCACCCCCCACCGATCTGCCCTTTAATCCGCATAAATCAATAAGCCTGCCTGCGCTTAATTCATTAGACGGATTCTTAAAAAAACATCCGGCAGAAGAGGCCGCATAATCCTGGGCCTTTCTCCGCTTATCAATGTATTCCAACATATTTTTTTTAATCTTTTTTTTATCTTTTTTTAATAATTTCAAATGTGCGCTTAAAATAATGCATCTTTCAAGATTGGATTTACGGTAGGTAAAAATAATTTTATCGCTATTTATTTTCTTAACATTCCCTTTATAGTCCATAACCGTAACATTTTTAACAAAATCTCCGATAGATTTTGTTTTTGTTTTTCCATTTTTTCCGCCAGAGGCGGATCCGCCTTCGGCGGAAATTTTGGCGCTTATCCCGGCATTCATAAATACCGCCCCGCCTAATGTCCCGGGGATACCACTTAAAAATTCAAGCCCCGATAAACCATGAAAATAAGCTGTATTTATTAATTCGGCAAGTGTCGCGCCCGCTCCACAATAAATCGTAGCTGACTTTATGCTCATTTTTTTAAAATAGGCTGAACTAAGCTTTATAAATACGCCGTTTATCTCTTTATCCGCTATGAGAACATTACTGCCCGAACCAATCACAAATAAAGGAAGTTTTTGTTTACCGGCCGCCCTTACCATATTAGTTAAATCTTCTACGCTCTCCGGCTCAAACCATACCTTAGCCTTTCCTCCGATTCTAAAAGTCGTATGCCCCTTTAATGGCTCGCCGAATTTAATTTTTCCCGATATTCCCCGAAGATAATTCATCTGCCACTTTCCCTATATCGCCGGCCCCCAGCGTAACCACCACATCATCCAGAGATACGATCTCTAAAATCCTTCCGGCTATTTCTTCTTTTCTAATAAATTCTACATTGCCTGCTTTTATCTTTTTTATCTTTTCGCAAAGGGCTTCGGCAGTTATTCCGGCTATCGGCAACTCATTAGCGGCATATATATCGGTAATGATAATATGATCGGCCAAAGCAAAGCTTTTACTAAAATCATCCAAAAGAAATTTCGTGCGGCTGTAACGATGCGGCTGGAATACGGCAATTATCCGCCTGCGCCGCAAGTTAGTGCCTGTTTCATCCGTATCCAGCATAGAACGCACAGAGGCCAAAGCAGCCTTTATCTCTGTAGGGTGATGGGCATAATCATCTATTATTAAAAAATTCCCGGGATTTGATTTTACCTGAAGCCTTCTTCCCGTGCCACGGTATTCAACCAGGCTTTCATAAATTTTCTTTATATCTATACCCAATTCTAAACCCAAAGCAATGACAGCCAGGGAATTTGATATATTATGCCTGCCGGGCACAGAGAGTTTAAATTTTCCCAGTATTTTAGCCTTATAGACACAGCTGAATTCTGAAGCGTATCCCCGCAAAACTACATCTCCCGCGGATATATCGTTTTCGGCTGCGAATCCAAAGGTTAAATATCTCTTATGAAAATGCGATAATAGGTTTTTTATGTTTTTATCGTCTCCGCAGGCGATAACACAGCCCTTATCTTTTGTCTTTTCCAGAAACATGCCAAAGGCCTCTATTATGCCGGAAAAATCCGCATAATAGTCAAGATGTTCATGGTCGATATTCATAACCAGGGAATAATCCGGTTCATAATTTAAAAACGTGCCGTCGCTTTCATCCGCCTCCGCTACAAAATAATCGCTTTGCCCTAAACAAATATTATTATTCCAATTCAAAACCAGGCCTCCTATCGCCGCCGTCGGAAAAAGGCCGGCCATGGATAAAAGGCAAGAGGACAAAGAGCTTGTGGTGGTTTTGCCGTGCGAGCCGCTTACTACTATGGAAATTTTATCTTTCATAAGCGCGGCTAAGCATTCAGCCCTTTTCATAACGGGAATTTTTCTTTTTCTGGCTTCAATGATTTCGGGATTATCCGGCTTAATAGCTGAAGAATATACCAGTAAATCCGCACCGTTTATATTCTCTTCTCTGTGGCCGATAGATATAACAACCCCCTGCCTCCTAAGCGAGTCCAGCAAAACGGAATCTTTTATATCCGAGCCGGAAACTTTTCTGCCTTTGCTTTTTAATATGGCGGCAATCCCGCTCATCCCTATACCGCCTATGCCCACAAAATGTATGTTATTATAATTCATCCTACTCCAAAGATTTCATCCACGCCTTATTAATTTTGGGTATATCCCAAAAGCCAAAACGCGATAAGGCTTTCTCAAAAGGCTTATCGTCTTTTAAATCGCGGCAAAACCAGCCAAAAGTGCTCTTGCCGAATTTTTTAATTAAAAAATTGACAATGCTTACTGACTCAGCGTAAAAAAGCTCAACTATTTTTTTATCCGTTTTGCTGCGTATATCCATAGCGGATAATTTATCAAGCGGTATAAAACGGTTTTCTTTGATAGCCGACTTAACTATAGTATCGGCTACAAGGCGTTTTGATTTTTCCTGATAAGAGGCCACGCCCTCTTCAAGCCATAAAGGAATAACGGCTTTATAGCCGATAAACTCGCGGAATATTATATGCCCCAATTCATGCGGCATTATAGAATCAAAGAATCCGGACATCTGCGGATACGTCTTGATTATTTTTTCATACGACTGCGCCGCCCCCGCGCTCCATTCCGGCTGCCGCGTATCCGAAAGATAATGTTCTTTATCATTATATATATAAAATTTCGCCCGGTTATCCCAAAGCCAAAAGTTATAGCGCACAAAACCTAAATTCTGGGTTATCTGCACATAACAATCCTCCGCTGTTTTCACAATTTCTTCTATGAAATCAACCGGCACGTCTTTAAAATAAATAATAAAATGTTCGCTGCGTTTTTCCCGCCACTTATTTCCATTTGATGCCTGCGCCCCTGATATAAATAACGATAAGGCAAAACAAAAAGCCAATATAAAATTAACCGGCTTAATTTGTGAACTTGATGCCTTCATTTATTTCCTCAGAGAATAATTTAAATGCACTAATTTTTCTGCCATAATTTGAGCGCTATTATAGTCTATTTTATCAAATTTATTGCGCATGTCATTAAGTTTTGAAGGATGTTCCATGAAATCGACGATATGCTCTTTTAAAATTTCACAAGTCATCTTTTTTTCTTCCACAATAAGAGCCGCGCCGCGTAAAGACAGAATACGGGCATTTTCTAATTGATGAGCGCCAGCGTAAGGATAAGGAATCAAAATAGACGGGATACGAAAATAAGAAATTTCCCAAATCACGGAAGCGCCCGCGCGGGAAATCATCAAATCTGCCGCGCTTAGAACATGCGACATCTGATCGCTGAAAGCAAATATTTTATTTTTAATCTTTGCTGCGGCATAAAAATTTTCCACAGCTTCAAAGTCTTTGGCCCCCGCGATATGTATTATCTGAAAATTTCTTTCATTTATTTCCGCGGCTATCTGCATAATTTTTTTATTTATAACTTGTGAGCCGGAAGTACCGCCCATCACCAGAATAGTAAATTTATTTTTATCCAGGCCTAAGCTATCGAGAGCTTCATTTTTATCTATAAGAATCAGATCCTCGCGTATAGGATTTCCCACGACTTGCGTCTTCTTAAATTTCACTATAAAGGTTGGCAGAAATTTTAGCGTCTCTTTGAAGCTCAGGAACACATTAGATACAAAATAGGCTAAAAAACGGTTAGCTTTACCCATAACGACATTTTGCTCATGGATTGCCGTTTTAATTCGCATAAGACTGGCTGCCAAAACTACGGGGAAAGCCGCATAGCCGCCAAAACCGATAACAATATCCGGCTTTTCTTTCAGCAGAATAGAAAAACTTTGCCTTAAGGCCTTTAACAATCTCCATAAGCTTTTCATAAAGGCAAAAATATTGCCGGTTTTAATTTTTGGGCTTTCGATAAAATATTTACTTATGTTTTTTGCCGATAAAAGGCCGCTTAATTCGGTATTCGGGCTGACAAAGATAATATACGCTCCCGTATCTTTTTTCAGCGCCGATACCAAGCTTAATGCAGGATATATATGGCCGTAAGTCCCCCCGGCAGAAACTATAATTTTCAATACCCCGCCCCTTCATTAGACCTGGAAACATTTAATAATATCCCGACGGATATCATATCAAAGACTAAAGATGTTCCACCGTAGCTTATAAAAGGCAAAGGCAGGCCTTTGGTAGGCATAAATCCGGTTGAAACGCCGATATTGATACATGCCTTTAAAGCTATCATTGAAATGATTCCCAGGCATAAAAATCTGCCGAAGGCATCGTGAGTTTTTCGGCATATCAATGCTGCCTGCCAGATAAATAGAATAAAAAGGATTATAACCAAAAAGGCTCCAATAAGCCCGGCCTCTTCCCCTATTATAGAAAATATGAAATCAGTATGCGCTGCCGGTAAATAAAATAATTTTTGCTTTCCCTGCCCTATGCCTAAACCAAAAATGCCTCCGGAGCCTAAAGCAATCTGCGACTGTATTATCTGAAATCCGCTTCCTTTGGGGTCCATCCATGGATTGATAAAAGTTAAAATGCGCATCCTGCGGTATGGCACTTTAAATATCAAAAAATATAAAACAGGCACAGCGCTTAAACAGCACGTCAAAAGATAGGAAATCTTAACCCCGGAGGCAAAAAGCATGATAAAAGTAACGGCAACGATCGACACCGCGCTACCCAGATCAGGCTGGGATAGAAGCAAAACACAAACCAATCCCAGCATCAAGACCGGGGGAAAAAAACCACTCCAGAAATGTTTCATTGTTTTTTTCTTCCGGGCGATAAAATCAGCAAGATAAACAATAATGCTCACCTGCATTAACTCCGAAGGCTGAAAACTGAATCCAAAAAGTCTAAACCAGCGCTTAGCGCCTCCTACCTCCCTGCCAAATATCAGGACACTGATTAAAAGTGCCAGCGAAATAAAAAATAATGGCTTGGCATATCTTTGAAGCTGCCTATAATCAAACAACATCACCAAAAACACAAGCGTAAAACCGATAAACAGATAAAGAATCTGCCTTTTAAGATAATAATTCGCATCGCCCAATCTTTCCCACGCATATATGGAAGAAGCGCTATATATCATTACCACGCCGATACAAATTAATACAAGTGTTATTAAAAATAAGGATATTCTTATATTGCGCATATTTTTTAAAAAGAATAGATGCTTATCGTTAAATGGTTGCGTAGCTCGAATCGTTTATCGTTTACGGGTTGCGTCCTTTACGATTGCCGTTTAACGCCACCCGTTTCCAGTTACGCAACCACAACCTTAAGACGAAATTAAAACTATCGGCTTTTTTCTTTTTTAAAACTCCGGACTATCTGCTTAAAAACTTCGCCTCTTTCTTCGAAGTCACGGAACATATCAAAGCTTGCGCACATCGGAGAAAGAAGCACGCAATCACCTTCACAGGATATATCTTTTGCCAGATTTACAGCTTTCTGGATATTTTCCGCCTCTATTAGCGCTACGGAATTCCTATAGGCCTGTTTCATCTTCTCTTTCGCCTCACCTATTAAAATTAAAGTTTTTACTTTCCTGCGCAATAAATTCTTTATTGAAGAAAAATCAGCCCCTTTATCCCTGCCTCCAGCGATTAAGATAACCGGTTTATAAATATTACCCAACGCCCAGGCGCAAGAGTCAACAGTCGTGGCTTTGGAATCATTAATAAATTCTACCCCACCCAATACCTCTACTAATTCAAGGCGATGATTCAACCCTTTAAAGCCTCTGAAGGTTTTTAACATTTTATCTTTATCCAGGCCTAATATTTCACCTACGGCAAAAGCTGCCGCTTGATTCGCATTTAATTTAAAATCGCCTATAGAAAGCGCTGGATTAAAAAATTTAATTCGCGCATTTATGTTTTTTGCCAACTCCCTAACTTCCATATCGTCATTATTTAAAACCGCGAAATCATTGGCGTCCTGATTCATAAATAGTTTTTTCTTGGCATCAAGATAAACATCAAGATTGCCATGCCTGTCTAAATGATTTTGTTTAAAATTCAGCAAGACTGAAATATTAGGCTTAAAGTTAACGCATGATTCTAATTGAAAGGAGCTTATTTCAAGGCATACAATATCGCTTTTTCTTATTTTTTCTATATCCAGCGAAAATGGCCTGCCGATATTACCGCAAACATAAGTATTTTTACCGCTATCTTTTAATATTTCACCTATTAAAATAGTAGTGGTAGTCTTACCGTTGCTTCCGCTAACCGCAATAATAGGCGCAGGGCAATATAATGCCGCCAATTCGACCTCGCCTATTATTGGAATTCCTTCAGAACGCGCCCAGTTTAAACATGAAGCATCGAACTTTACCCCCGGACTAACAACAACTAAATCCGCATTTCTAAATTGCTCTTGCGAATGCTTCCCAAGCTCTACTTTAACTGCTTCAGTTCTCAATTCATCGCCGGCTAATCTGGTCTGGGCATTATCTGTTATATCGCTGGCAAAAACATCAGCGCCCTTTTTCTTAAGTAATAATGCCGCGGCTAATCCGCTTTTTGCTAAACCCACAACCACTACTTTTTTATTTTTAATATTCAAGCCTTGTTTCATATTCTGCTACCTTAATTTTAGAGTCATCAAAGTAAAAATAAGAAGTATAATGCCTATTATCCAAAAACGTATAATTATCTTTGATTCTTTCCAGCCTGCCACTTGGAAATGATGATGAAGCGGAGACATTTTGAAAACGCGTTTTCCGGTAAGTTTAAAACAAAATACCTGGATCATTACCGATAATACCTCAATTACAAATACCATGCCGACTAAAAGTAAAAGCAATTCTTTTTTTGTAAGTATCGCGATGGTTCCGATCATTCCGCCCAAAGATAATGACCCTGTATCGCCCATAAAGACATCCGCGGGATGGGCGTTGAACCAAAGAAAACCCAGTGATGCCCCGAATATGGCAGAGCAAAAAACAGTTAATTCCGCAGCCTCAGGCATATAGGGAATAAGAAGGTACTTGCTAAAAACTGCATGCCCGGTAACATAGCTTAAGATAGAATACGAAACTACAACCATTATAACCAGGCCTATCGCCAGCCCATCCAAACCGTCGGTAATATTTACGGCATTGGAAGAAGCCATTATTACAATAACGGTAAATACTACATAAAAAATCCCCAAATCAAGAGCTATTTCTTTCAAGAACGGAATGTCCAAAATCGTAGAGAATTTCTCATCATTGAAAAGAATAACGCCTATCGCCAATCCCAGCAGCGACTGCCAAAATAACTTGCTTTTAGCCGATAATCCCTTGGAGCTTTTATTGACCAGCTTACGGTAATCATCTTTAAAGCCTAATAACCCAAGCCAAAGCGCGCTCACCAGGCAAATCAATATATATCCATTAGTAAAGTCTGCCCATAAAGAAACGGAAATGACGATAGAGGCGATTATAAATAACCCGCCCATGGTAGGCGTGCCCTGCTTATGCGGCTGCATATTATAAAGCTTGATGCATTCGTCTTTACGTATATTTTCTCCTACTTTTAATAAGGTGAGCTTTTTTATAAAAAAAGGGCCCAATATGACACATAATAAAAAAGATGTAAATGCGGCCATTGCCGCCCTAAATGTAATATACTTAAAGATATTAAACCCAAAAAATATATCTTTAAGAGGATAAAGAAAATGATAAAACATCGCCTATAAGCCCTCTATTATCTTTTCCATCTGCATAGCCCGGGAACCTTTTACAAGAATTAAATCATCGCTCCTGATAATTCCGGAAAGAATGCCTCTTGCTTCAAGATTGCTGCCGCAAGAATAAACCTTTACGCCCTCCTGCCTTGCAGAAACAGCATCGGCGGTATAAGTAGAAAACCTGCCTACGGTAATTAAGGTATTTACTCCGGATTCGGTAATTTTTTTTGCCATTTGACGGTGTAATAAAATACTTTTTTCTCCTAATTCCAGCATATCCCCCATCACGAAAATTTTTTTTCCTTTTATGCTGAAATTTTTTAAAGCATCAATTGCCCATTCCAAAGACAACGGATTAGAATTATACGTATCATCTATTATGTTATATCCCTTAATTCTTTTGAAGTTTATCCTCGTAGACGGCAATATAAAATCCGGCATGCGTTTTTTGATTTGACGCGGGCTTATCCCGAATACCACGGCACAGGCAACCGCGGATAAGGCGTTATAGATATTATGCAAACCCAGCATATTAATGCGTAATTGCTGTTTATTATTTAGTGTAAAATCGATTACGCCGGATTTTATCCTGACGTTGGATGCCGAAAAATCGCGCTTTTCCAATCCCGGCCGCCGCTTAGAAAAAGTTTGCGCAGATGAAAAATAATTTTTATCATTTATGCCTACTGTAAAAATTAACGCTTTTTCTTCATTTTTGGCTCTATTATTGATTAACACATCATCGGTATTCAAAATCGCCAGGCGCGGAGATTGGAGATTGTTAACCAGCTCATATTTTTCGCCCAAGATATTATTAAGCGTCTTAAAAAAAGCGAGATGCGACGGCCCTATGTTAGTAATTACCCCCACGTTGGGGCGGATAACATTACTAAGCTTTTTTATTTCTCCCGGGCTGCTTGTGCCCATTTCTAATACCGCCATATCAATGCCCTTATTCAACTTTAATATTGTATGAGAGACTCCTATAAAATTATTGAACGTGCCCTCATTCTTAAGCACATTATATTTGGTTGATAATAATTCATAAATCATATCTTTGGTAGTCGTTTTGCCGCAGGAACCCGTAACCCCTATTATCGGAATATGAATAAGGCGGGCGCGGTGAAATTGGGCTATATCCATTAACGCCTTTACGGTATCTTCAACCATAACGAATGAAACTTTGCCGCAATCACAAGCTGTTTTAGATCCGCTAATACGTAAATATCCATTCCTAACGCTAAAACGGAATTTATTATCCACAATGATAATTCGCGCGCCTTTTTTTATAGCATCAGCAATGAAGCCATGCCCATCGAATTTTTTCCCTCTTATTGAAATGAATAATTCTCCTTCTTTAATAGACCGCGTATCCGAAGAAACATGCAAAGCAAAAATATTTGCCTCCCCCGATATAAGCTTACCGCCGGTTGCCTTTATCACTTCTTCAACGCTAAAGCCAAGCGGAGGCAACCCGTCTTTAGGCAGGCGCCTCTTTGCCTCGGCGTTATTTAATAAATATCTGCTTTTCATAACTACAAATTAAATTTAGGTAAGGAGATGGTTGCTGTTTCAACCGGATAAATACCGGACAACATATAACAAATTCTAAACACATAGCCATGGTTTGGCGTATCAAATCCGGCTATAATTCCGGATTAGGAATTTTATCTAATATTTCTTTTGCTGCTTTTCTATCATCAAAATCAATTTTTCTATCCGCGAATATCTGGTATCCTTCATGGCCCTTGCCTGCTATAAGCACTATATCGCCGGCTGCGGCCGAATATAACGCTTTTTCTATGGCCTGGTATCTATCAACAATCTTTTCGAAATTATTTTTTTCCATACCGCCTATAATCTCATTTATTATGCCATCAGGGTCCTCCCTTCTGGGGTTATCGCAAGTTACGATAACATGGTCCGCCAGACTGGAAGCAATCCGGCCCATAAAAGGCCTTTTCGTTTTATCCCTATCCCCCCCACAACCAAAAACAACGATAATCCTTCCGCGCCTCTTACCAGAGCTATTTTTCCGCGCGTTATTTATTTCTCTTAGCGAGAATAGTATATTCTTTAGCGCGTCTTCGGTATGAGCATAATCAACAAATACATCAAAAGGATAATGCCCTTCAATTTTTTGCAGCCTACCTTCTACAACAATTAAATCATTTATGCCTTTTATTATATCATCTAAATCAACGCCCTCGGATGCTGCCGCTGCTATAGCCGCAAGAATATTATAAACATTATGCCTGCCTATTAATTTACTGTTTATGCGGATATCTCCTGACGGCATTGCCACATTAAACCTGCTCCCATTAAAATCAAATTCTAACCCATAAGCCATATAATCAGCGTGGCTATCGATGGCATAGGTAAAAACCTTTTCATGCGGCAATTTTAACAATAGCTGGCCGTAGGCGTCATCCGCGTTTATAACCGCAACCGCATCTTTTTTTAATATTTTAAAAAGTTTTGCCTTTGCGCCAAAATAAGAAGAAACATCCTTATGGTAATCGAGGTGATCGGAAGTTAAATTAGTAAAGACTGCGCACTTAAAATCTATGCCTCCGACACGCTGCTGCTCTAATGAATGGCTAGAAACCTCCATAACGCAATAGTCCACTCCCGAATATACCATTTTAGAAAGTAATGATTGTAATAAAATCGGGCTCGGCGTAGTATTCGGGGCGTTAATTATATTATTCTTATAACGGTAATTTACCGTTCCCATTACGCCGCAATTAAATTTTCTGCATCCCGAGCTAATACTGGCCTGCCGGAAAATACTTTCCAGGATATAAGCGGTTGTTGTTTTACCATTGGTGCCGGTTATCCCTATGCATCTTATTTCACGCGAAGGATAACCATAAAACCTGCTGGCAAACTGCCAAAGCAGACGCCTTGCATCCTCAGCATATATTAGAGTATTGAATAAGCCTTGCTTGTTTATTTCTTTTAAAGGCCAATTTAGGTTATTTTCCAAAACTATTCCTGCGGCTCCATTTTTCAGCGCTTCCTCTATAAAAATATTTCCGTCCAATACAGCCCCTTTAAGAGCCACAAAAATAAAGCCGTCTTTGACTTCCCTGGAGTTATCTGTCAGACCTTTTACCTCAATATCATAAAAATTTTCCAGCCTGCTTATTTTTACATCATTAAGTAATTCACTTAATTTCATGGCGGACTATCTCCAAATTCTCCGACGCGTTAAGGTATTTTAATACTTTATCGGCTACTCTTTTAAAAACCGGGGCGGATACCGTCCCGCCGAAATGCGTGCCTTTTGGATCATCGACTATCACAACCATGGCAATGCGCGGATTTTCCACGGGCACAAACCCCAGAAAAGTAGCGATGAAACTTGTATGCGAATAAGTGCCATTTTCTATTTTTTGCGCTGTGCCGGTTTTACCCGCAACTTCAAAATTAGACAGGCGGGCTAACCTTCCCGTGCCTTCCGCCACTACATCTGCCAAAATCTGTTTCATCTTATATGCTGTCTCTTCAGATATAACCCTACGCAAAACCTGAGGCTGAAACTTTTTAATAATCTCCCCTGCTTTATCGCGGATTTCAGAAACCACATACGGCTTATACAATAAACCATTATTGGCTATAGCGGATACCATATTAACAAGCTGCAAAGCGGTAACACATACTTCCTGCCCTATAGGAATGGCTCCAATGGAAGTTTTCGACCAAGAAGAAGGAAGTTTTAATACTCCCTGAACCTCGCCAGGCATGTCAACGCCGGTAAAATCACCAAAACCGAAACGCCTGGCATATCTATAGATTATATCCGGCCCCAGCATCTGCGCGACTTTAGTTGTACCGATATTACTCGATTCAGAAATCACCTTAAGGAAACTAAGCCAAGCGTGAGGCGTATGATCATGCAAAACATGATTACCAACCCGGTATTCTCCGTTTTCGCAAAAAAACTTATCATCAAGACTTACACGCCCCTCCTCTAACGCGGCTGAAGCAGTTACTATTTTAAAAACGGAACCCGGCTCAAAATAATCAGTTACGGCCCTATTACGCCGGTCTTCTTTATTATAAGCGCCAACATTATTTAAATCAAGTGCCGGCCTATTGGCAAGCGCAAGTATGCCGCCGGTATAAGGATCCATGATGATTATTATTGCTGATTTCGCGCGCGACTCCTTATATACTCTATCTAATTCATACTCGGCAATAAATTGTATTACTTCATCTATTGTCAGCACCAAATCATATCCGTCGCGGGCAGGGATAAACTTCTCATATATCGGTACTGTCCGCTGTTTGGCATCCCTCATGCTCCTTAGCCATCCGGGCTCACCGCGTAAATATCTATCATAGGCCAATTCCAGCCCCTCTAACCCGCTATTATCTATGCCGGCAAAACCCAAAAGATGGCTGGATAATTCTTTATTAGGGTAACACCTCTTGCTTTCCCTTAAAAAACCTAAGCCTTTAATATTCTCTTCTTCGATTTTCTTGATTTTATCGGGAGAAAGTTTTCGGCTAATCCAAATAAAAGATTTATTGCGGCTAATCCTTTCGAGAATATAATTACTCTCTAAACCCAATATTTGATGAAGCTTTTCCGCTGAGATCTGCTTATTTTTAATCTTAAGCGGCATGGCATAGAGAGAATCACAGGCTATATTTAAAGCTTGCGGACGAAAATTTTTATCAAATATAGTCCCGCGCCTGGGTTCGAGCTCCGTGAAAAAATTATGCTGTTTTTCCGCTAGTGTGATTAAATATTTAGACCGGAAAGAATATATGAAGATCAGGCGTAAAGAAAGCAAAAAGAATAAAAAAAGGAAGCAAAAGAATACCGCGTAAAAACGGCGATGATGGCTTCTGATATGCACGATAGGATACCACGAGTATCTATTATTAATGTTATATTATTGACTCTGTATATATTGCATAAAACAGCCGTCTATTATAAGCCTCAAAGTCCATGTTAAAGCAATAAACGCCTGCGTCATTAACGCAAGAATCAATACTACCGCACTCTATTGCCTCGTTGCAATACGAGTGCTTATATAACAAACTTATCTGGTTTTTTGTATCTGGGCCTCTGCTTGAGAACGCGGGCTAAACAAGCTTAAAAACAAATTGGGTTTTTCTTTATTTTGCTGTACTTGCGAATATCTCTTTGCGGCATTAAGAGCCAGCCTATCTTTTTCCTGGCGGCTGCGTAAATCTACTATTTGTGAAAAATGAGGCATTTCATAACTATCGTCGAAAGTCACAAGGCTTTTGCTTAAATTGCCTGATGATTCCAGCATCATTAAATTATATCTTAAAAATGTATTACGGTCAAGAAGCTGGCTGCATAAGCTGATTTTATCTTGCTTATTATAAGAAAGCTTTACAATCTGTGTCTGTTGCCAAACACAAAATACGCATATAGCCGTACTTATTAAGATTAACCTTATAGTTTTAGCAATAATCATTTATATTCTTTCTATTGTCCTCAATTTGGCAGAGCGCGCGCGCGGGTTAACCAGAATTTCTTCCGCCTCGGGAATAACCGGCTTATTATTAACTAAATTTACTCTGCCTTCACGGAAAAATTTTTTAAACGTATTTTTTACTATTCTATCCTCCAGCGAATGAAACGCAATCACGCTCATCCGGCCGCCCTTGCTTAAATAATTTACGGCTTTTCTCAAAGCTTCTTCCAATGATTCCAGCTCCCGATTTACAGCAATTCGAAACGCCTGAAATGACCTTGTAGCCGGATGTATCTTAGAATGGCTCAAACCATGCGGTATGGCTTTTAGTATAATGGAACTAAGCTGCCCCGTGGTAGCAATGGGCTGGCTTACTCTTGCTCTTACCAAGTGCCTGGCAATACGGTTATGCCATCTTTCCTGGCCAAAGGCCCTAAGAATGGAAGAAATCTCTTCTTCGGTAAGATTATTCACAAGGTCATAAGCAGAAATATAGCTCGATCTATCCATCCTCATATCCAAAGGCCCATCGTTTTTTATACTAAAACCCCTATCGGCTGCTTCCAGTTGAAACGACGAAATACCCAAATCAAATAAAATAGCATCTACTTTTTCTATCTGTAAATCATCCAATATTCTATCGATGTTTCTAAAATCATTGTGAACAAATATGGTAGAGCCGCCATACTCTTTGAGCTCTTCCTTTGCGCATTCCAAAGATTCCTTATCCCTGTCTATGGCAATAAGCCTGCCCTTGGGCGTTATATGCTTTAAAATTTCTATACTATGGCCTCCGGTACCTACAGTGCAATCGACAACTGTACTCTGCGGCCTTAGGTTCAATGACTTTATTACTTCATCCATCATTACCGGTTTGTGCCTCATTTATTTTTATGGCTATATTGTTCCATTGCGATATTGTCGTATTGATTTCAGCAACATAACCACGCAACAATGCAACAACTCAAAAATCTAATAATTTATTATTATTCTAATAGCTTTTCTGCGATGCCTTCGAAATCTTCGCGCGCTGCTTTATAAAACTCACTCCATAACAATTTATCCCAGATCTCTATTCTATTTGCCACGCCTATTATCACTATTTCCCTTTCTATTCCGGCAAAATCTTTTAAATATTGCGGCAGCAGAATCCTCCCTTGCTTATCGGGAATCACTTCTACCGCGCCGGAAAAATATACCCTGTTAAAACGCCTGGCTTCCTGCTTCGTAAAAGGCATTGTTTTAAATTTCTGCTCCTGGGATTTCCATTCATCTTCAGTAAACATAAATAAACATTTATCCAGGCCCCGGGTAACGAAAAACTTTTCTATGAAATTTACGCCCGCCGTTTCACGAAACTTGGCCGGCAGTATTATTCTGCCCTTACGGTCAATACTATGTTTATATTCGCCATAAAACATAAGTTATGTGTTTGAATTTATCCAGCACTTATTTTACTAATAAAAGCTGGGGTAAAAATAAATGTTGGGTGGTTTCAGCCAAGCAATTTATAGAACGGCAGCGAACATGAATTGCGGCTTCAACCACTTTAAACCACTTTGCTCCACTTATAGCAAAGTATAGACAATTACACTCCACATGTCAAGACAAAATTTTGCCCTTAAAATAGCAAAATTTTCTTAACTCGCTACAATACAACAAGTAGTATTAAAATATATATTGTATGGCTTATATGGTATGGGTTATTTTCTGTAGAAAATTATATTCCGTGGTTATTTTAGGAAAAAACTAAAAAAGGCTGGTTAGAATATGCTTGGCTTTATTTACATCTTTTTTAATTTGAGCAGCCAGAAGCTCTAAAGAAGAAAATTTAACCTCCTCTCTTATTTTTGCTATAAATTCGGCCTCCAATAATTTATTATAAATGTTAGCCTTGAAATTGAATATGTAAACTTCCAGGCGGTTTAGGCGGTAGTGAAATTTCATTGTTGGGCTTGTGCCGATATAAGCAATACCGTAATATTTTTTATTATATGCAAATCTTTCAGAATATAAATCAGGATTAACTAATTTTACTTTTACGGCATAAACGCCGGCAGGAGGGATAACCTCGCCTTCAGTATCTATATTAGCCGTATGATAACCTAACCGCCTGCCCACGGATTTACCCTTGATAACCCTGCCCAAGATAGAAATGTTTCTCCCCAGATATTTCTTCGCTAAAATCAAATTCCCCTCTTTTATCAAGCCGCGGATAAGCGTGCTGGATATAATTTTTCCGTCTAATTTTAAAGGAGAAATATCCCTTACTTTAAAATTAAATTTTTTTGCTAATTTCTTAAGCAGTTTAATATCTCCTGAAGCGGCCCTGCCGAATGTAAAATTACTGCCGACAAAAATAGCGTAAGGTTTGACTACATCGGCTAAAATCTTAATAAACTCTTCCGGCCTTATGCGCGCAAAATCCCTGTTAAAATTAATTACGATACAAACATCAACGCCTAACTCTTGGATTAATTTTAAACGGTGAGGAAGAGAAACGAGATGTATGAATATATTCTTGGAGCTCAATATTTTTAATGGGTGCGGGAAGAAAGTAATACAAACAGCTTCTTTACCGGTTTTTTTGGCTTCTCTGACAAGGGAAGCCAAAACATGCCGGTGCCCTAAATGCACGCCGTCAAAAATACCCAGCGCCACACATGGCTTATTATAGATATATTGCGCGGCTTTATTGCCAAGCCCGTAGATGACTTTCATTTATTTTATCGAGAAAAACACTGTCTTCTATGTGAAATTCACCTATCGCAATCCGCGTTATTTTCGAAATATGCCCGCCGCAGCCTAACGCGCTTGCAATATCCTCGCCTAAAGTACGCACATAGGTACCTTTAGAACATTTTACTTCAAATGATATATTTGGCATGAAAAATTCCAAAAGCTTGATTTCATAGATTGTTATTTCCCGGGGGCTACGCGGCACTTCTATTCCGGCCCTTGCCAATTTATACAGAGGCTTACCTTTATATTTCAATGCCGAAACCATAGGCGGAACCTGCCTCATCTTTCCTATAAACTTTTCAAGGACCTCTTTTATTTTACTCTCAGTGATATTACCGCAGGAGAAAGTTTTAATAATTTTTCCGCAGGAATCACCCGTATCGGTCATGCTGCCTAAAGTTAGCGTTGCTTCATAAATCTTATCCATCTTCGTAAAAGAATTAAAAAGCCTGGTTGCGCGGCCTAACAATATCAATAAAACCCCTGTTGCTAAAGGATCAAGGCTGCCGGCATGGCCAACCTTCTTCATATTAAACCTTTTACGCACAAAATCAACCACATCGTGAGAGGTTATGCCCTGAGGCTTGTTTATAATTAGTATTCCATCCATCTTAAGAATTTAAAATTTATAATGCAAAATGCAAAATTGCAAAATGTAAATTTATTTTATAGCCTTTTTTACTTGTTTAAATACCAAACTTTCTACTTCGGCAAAACTACCTTTTACGGTACAGCCGCTGGCATTTCTATGGCCGCCCCCTCCAAAAAAACGCGCTACCTTACTTACGTCTACATTGCCCTTTGAGCGTAGATTAACACGTACTTCATTTTTATTCTTCGCTCTCCTTAATAAAAAACATGCTCTGATATCTTTTATTCTCCGGGCAAAATCCATAACATTATCGGTTTGATCAAAACAACTTTGAGAATCAGGCAAATCCATATCCATCTTTAGCCAGGCAATTTTGCCGGTATCATCTATAGTTAAAGTATCCAGGGCTTTCTTAAACATAATGATGTCGGAATAAGAATTACATTCATATACTTTTTTATAAATATCGTCCGGCGCGATATTAAACTTAAGCAGCTCAGCCGCCGCCTGGTGCGTATAGGAACTTGTGGCAGAATATCTAAATGAACCGGTATCGGTAAGTATCGCCGTATATAAACAGATAGCGGCCTTGCGCTCAAATGGGATATTCATTTTTTTGTATAGCTTATAAATCATTTCTCCTGTCGATGAACTTTTGGCTTCAACCCAATTAATATCTCCAAAACACATGTTACTTATGTGATGGTCTATGGATACTAGCGGCGCATCCTGCGGCATAATCCCGGAAACCTTGCCGCACCTGGACATGTCGGAACAATCCAAAATAAATACTGCCTCCGGCTTTTTTATCTTAGCGTATAATGGTTTGATAAAGCGCTTATCTTCTAAAAACATATAATTTTGAGGAACGCCATCTTCATTTACTATAACCGCATTTTTACCTTTTTTCTTTAAAAGATATGCCAAGGCAAGCTCGCTGCCTAAGGCATCGCCTTCCAGGCCTATATGCGAAGTAATTAAAAAACTGTCATACCTGTCTATCGCCTTTATAATTTTATTTATGCTCATTTTCTATATCCTTAAATATTTCGTCCAAACGCATTGCCTCTTTCGCGGATTTATCCAGCTTTAGGCTGATATCGGGCGCGAAACGAAGCCCTATGCGCTCGGCAATAAGTTTACGGATAAAGCCGGATGCCGAATTCATTGCCAAAATAGTATCTTTTTCCTGTTTTGGCGTACCTAAGACGCTATAATATATTTTAGCATAACGCAAATCATCGGTCATTTCAACCCGCGTTATAGTAATAAAACCAAGGCGGGGGTCATTTAGTTCTTCTTGCATAATCTTGCCCGCCTCTTCTCTTACAAGTTCCCGTACCCTGTCTTTTCTTTTCATTTTAAAAGTCTCCTCGCCGCCCGCCTTACGACGGAAAAATTATTTTTACTCCTTGCCTAAACGCCTATAAATTCCTACCGGAATTTACCACGCAGCTTTGGTTCCTGCGAAGCAAAACCATGTTTTTTTATAAAATTTATTTCTCCTTCCTGATCTTTGACAACTTTATCTATTTTAGCATGGAGCACTTTTGTCAGCATCTTCTTAAAGTGTGGTCCGGGGACAAATCCCAGCTCTTTAAGATGGCTGCCGTTGATCGCAAGCGCGATACCATTGTGCAAAAGAAGGTATTCATTTATTCTTTTTCGCGCAATTTTCGATCTTACCTTAGCCGCTATCAAAGCTATAACCTCAAAACTTAATGGCTCAAATTTCTGATACACCAAAGAAGATTTAAGCCTCTTCCGCGATAAAAATTTTATAATTCTCTTATTTATCTCATGAAAAGACAATATGCGCCGGCTATCACCTTTGGAGAAAGCGAAATCATGGCATATCTTTCTTATTTTTTTAAAATCCAGGCCTTCTAAAAGGGCAATAAATATAATAAGCCAGGCATCAAGCGCCCTCTTTTTCGGATAATCCCTGCAAAACGAGCTCGCGGTATTTTCTATTGTTTTAAGAAATTTTTTTTTGGAAGAAGTTAATTTAATACCGCGGCATATAAAAGAAAACCCGTAAAGTTTATCTATGCGGCCGAGCAGTTTTACCGGGCTTTCTTCTTTTAAGCCCAAAATAAGTTCGTCGCGTACCCGATGTTTGCTTATCTTATCAAGCATTTTACGCCTTGCCGCCTCAGCAAAAAGCTGCCGTGTATGCTTTTCCATGCGAAAACCATACCTTTGTTCAAAACGCAAAGCGCGAAGCATCCGCGTGGCATCTTCAAGAAAACTCAAATCATGTAATACGCGTATATTTTTATTTTTTAAATCCTGCCTGCCTTTAAAATAATCCAAGAAATATCCGAAATTATGCCTATTAATAAAGGCGGCCATAGCATTAATGCTGAAATCGCGCCTAAAAAGATCATCGCGTATCGTTCCCTTGTCGACAACAGGCAAAGCTCCGAAAGAAACATAATTCTCGCTTCTTGAGCTTGCTATGTCTACTTTTAAATTATTCTCTAAGCTTAAAACGGCGGTCCTGAACCTTATATGTTTTACTAAATTCCCCCCGAGGATATTCTTTAAGTTCTCGGCAAATAATATCCCGTCGCCTTCAACCACAATATCCACATCCAGATTCGGCCTGCCCAATAAAACATCTCTCACAAAACCACCTACCACATAAACAGATACGCTCATTTCGTCAGCTAAGGCTCCGGATTTTTCAATTATAGATAATATATCTTTAGGTAGTTTTTTTATCTTATTTTTTAAATTCACTCAGCTCTTCCTTCTTAATTTTAAACCCTCAACTCTTCCTTTCTATTCTAACACGAATTCTTTAGGAAAGGCTGGGTTCATTTCTATCTTTTATGTTTTATTTACTTATGGCTCATAACCCATAACTCACGGCTATTTTATCCCCGAGGATGAAATTTTTTGTGTATATTCTTAAGCCTGTCCTTATGTATGTGGGTATAAATTTGCGTTGTTGAAATATCGCTATGCCCAAGCATTTCCTGCACGCTTCTTAAATCAGCTCCCCCTTCTAACAGGTGTGTCGCGAATGAATGGCGGAATGTATGCGGCTTAATCTGTTTTTTTATCTTAGCAATACGGGCGTAGTTTTTTATAATTTTCCATAGCGATTGACGGGAGAGCTTCTTGCCTATTCTGCTTAGAAAGACCTCGCTTTGTGCCTGCCCCTTGCTCAGCTTGGGCCGGGTAATATTTAAGTAACGCGAAAGCGCCTCTTTGGCCTTGCGCCCCACCGGAACAATACGCTCTTTTTTACCCTTTCCTAAACACTTAATAAAACCTACATCCAAATTTATATCCTGGATTTTTAAATTAGCTAATTCCGAAATGCGCATACCGCTGGCATAGAGCATTTCAAGAATAGCTTTATCGCGCACGCCTTGGCTGCTTCGTAAATTAGGAGAATTAATCAAAGCTTCTACTTCCGCCAAAGTCATTACCTCTGGAAGCCTTTTCCATAATTTAGGAGTTTCTAATACGGCCGTAGGGTCATTTTTTAAGATTCTTTCTCTTACTAAAAAACGATAAAATGTCTTTATAGCGACGAGGTTTCTCGCTATTGATGCGGGAGAAAGCCCTTTTTCTTTCTGCGCGAACATAAATTCAGAAATATTTTCTCTGCCGGCTTTCGCAAAAGAATTTATGTTATTTTTTTCCAGATAAGAAGAAAATTTAACCAAATCACTGCCGTAAGAAATAATCGTATTATTGCTCAATCCGCGCTCTACCGATAAATAGTTCAGAAATACATCTATAAGTTCCCGCATATTATCCGCTTATTGAGCTTTGTACAACTAATGGTAAAAATCCCGAGAAAACAAAGCGAAATATTAACTACCTTAATGCCATTATTAAAGCGAAAGCCAATAACTATAGCGCCGGCATCATCTCACATTAAAAATGGATTTGTTTTTTTCTCGCGCCCTATAGTTGTTGGTTCTCCATGCCCGGGATAAACAACTACGTCATCGGGTAATTTTAATAATTTTTCCTTGATAGAATCAACCAATAACTCGTGGGAGGCGCCGGGAAAATCTGTCCTGCCTATGCCTTCGGCAAAAAGAGTATCTCCGCTGAATAAAGCTTTATTTAAAAGAATGCAGATCCCTCCCGGAGTATGCCCGGGAGTATGGATAATTTTTAAAGTTGAATCTATAAATTCAACTTTATCTCCGTCATTTAAGGCCCTTATATCCTTATTTGCCAATTTAAACGGGCTATCTAAAAAACTTGAAAGGTTAAATTCCGAATTTAACAAGTACTCTCTGTCTAATTTATGAATATAGATAGGAATTTCAAATTGCGCGTCCGCTATGATATGGTCAATGTGGCCGTGAGTGTGAATTATAAATTCAACATTAAGCTTATTACTGTCTAAATATTTTTTAATATTGTCTGCTTCCGCTCCGGGGTCAATGATAAAAGCTTTTCCTTTCATCTTATCATAAACGATATAACAATTAGTAAACATATTGCCTACTATAAGCGTCTTAATCATTAAATTATTATTTAACATAACCACTATTTTAAGTCATCCTTTACTTTTGAATACATAAAATTATGCAGTATATTTCTACGGTTTATTCTTAGCCTGTTTTTAAGAATTTCAATCCCCGCGCCGGCGGGGACTCCGGATTTTATCTCATCGCGCAATTTTTTAAGTTCTGATAAATATATGTCCAAGGTGTTTTGTTTTTCTTCTTTAAGAAAAGTACGCAGCTTTTCCAGGTTAGCCACCGCCTGCTCCGCGCAATCTATCTGCTTCTTATAGCTTAGATTGGCTTCGATAGCTGTGATTAATTCATCCTGCCAACTGCGCCAATAAACAAGATATTTTTTATAAAGCGTTTCTTTCTCAAATTCTGGGCCGTATTCCTGCGGGACAAAAACCGCCTCCTCGGCCTTTTTCTCATGCTTCGGATTACGGATAAATTTTCTGCGTAATGTTTCGCAGCCGCATAAAAAAGTAGCAAGTAGCAAGCAGCAAGCAGTAAGAAAAAAAACGCTATAAACTCTAATCCTTAGGCCCTGCCCAGAATTAATCATTATTTTTTACCCCCGATAAGTTTCTTAAATTCTGCCTCATTTATAACCTTTAGGCCTAATTTTTTGGCTTTGGCTAATTTTGATCCGGGATTCTCTCCGGCCACAAGAAAGCTTATCTTGCTGCTTACGGCTGATGAAGCATTGCCCCCTAAGTCGCGGACAATCCGCTCAGCCTCCATACGCGAAAAATCAGAAAGCTCTCCGGTAAAAACGAATGTTTTAGCCGAAAGGAGATCGCCGTAACTGCTCTTCGGCTGAGACATGTTTAAACCGGATTTTTTAAGACGCGATATTAATTTTCTGTTTTCCGGATGTTTGAAAAAGGTTGTTACCGAATCAGCTATTTCCACCCCGAATTCATGTATAGAATCTATTTCCTCCTTGGATACGCCGGATAATTTATCCATTGTTTCAAACTTATTTGCCATAACAAAAGCCGCTTTTTCTCCTACATGCCTTATCCCCAACGCGTATATAAGCCGCGACAAGGGGCGTTCTTTACTCTTTTTAATAGCTAAAACAAGGTTACCGGCTTTTTTATCCTTAAACAATTCCAAGGCCAAAAAATCTTCCCGCTTCAGAGAATAGATATCCGCGAAATCCGATACTTTTTTGTTTTTTACCAGCTGTGAAACCACCGCCTCGCCCATTCCCTCAATGTCCATCGCGGCTTTTGAAGCGAAATGTATTAACGATTTTTCTAATTGTGCCGGGCATGCCGGATTAATACAGCGGTAGGCGACTTCCTCTTCTTTTTCCTTTTCCACTTTAGAACAGCATGCCGGGCATTTTTCGGGAATCTTGATTTTTTTCTCTTTCCCGGTACGCACGGATTCCACAACCTTGACTACCTTAGGAATAACATCTCCCGCTCTTTCTATAATAACTCTATCGCCTATTCTTACGCCCAATCTTTCTATCTCGTCAAAATTGTGCAGTGTCGCGTGCTTAATAACCACTCCTCCGCACTCAACAGGCATAAGCTCCGCCACCGGTGTAATAACGCCGGTCCTGCCAACCTGAGAGGAAATATCCAGTATTTTTGTAGTAACCTGTTTGGCAGGATACTTATAGGCTATTGCCCAGCGGGGGCTTTTTAAAGTGGCGCCTAAAGCTGCCTGCTGCCTGAAAGAATTAACCTTAATAACGATGCCATCGGTTTCATAATTCATTTTTTCTTTTTTATCTTCGTACTCATTACAAAAATCTATTACTTCGGCTAAGCTTTCGCAGAATCTGGAATTCGGATTTAGGCATAAACCCCAGACTTTAGCTAACTTTAAAAATTCATAATGGCTATCCAGCTTAACGCCTTCGGCCCGCCCAAATGAATGTATAAAGCATGACAATTTACGCTCAGCTGTTATTTTAGTATCCAACAGTTTCAAGGAGCCGCTTGCCGCGTTGCGGGGATTGGCAAATAAACCCTCGGCGCGTTTTTTCTTTTGTTCATTGAGATGCCTGAATTCATCCTTGGGCATATATATTTCTCCCCTGACTTCCAGAAGCTTAGGGGGATTGGGCGTTAATAATTTGAGAGGTATCGCGGAAATAGTCTTGATATTCAAAGTCACGTCTTCGCCGGTTTCTCCGTCGCCGCGCGTTACGCCCCGCTCCAAAATTCCGTTTCTGTACATTAGCGATATACTTACACCGTCAATCTTAAGCTCTGCTACATATTCAACTCTTTGACTGCCTAACCCCTTGCGCACGCGCTTATCCCAATCAGCAAGTTCTTTATAGGAATAAGTATTATCTAAAGAAAGCATCTTAACGCCGTGCTTAACCGTCTTAAAACCTGACTGCAATACATTAGTCAGGCGCTGAGTGGGAGAATCCGGCGTAATTAATTCCGGATGTTTTTTTTCCAGTTCTTTTAACTCTTTAAGTAAGCTATCGTATTCCTTGTCGGAAATCTCCGGCTCGGATAAAGCGTAATAACGCCAGTCATGGTGGCGGATTTGCCTGCGCAGCTCTTCTATCTTTTTTTCTACTTTCTCCATGACATGGCTAATTACACAAAAGAAGCATTGCTTGTTTTGTGTAATATTGTATCTTAGCGGCCCAGCGCCAGCCTGTCTGCTAAAATTCGCGGAAGACCGGCTTCAATTATTTTTTTCTGTGCCGTTTCTATATCGTAGCTAACGCGTTTAATTTCAATTTCCTGTTTTTGGGTATCATAAATGCAGTATGAGGCGCGCGGATCGCCGTCTCTGGGCTGGCCGACACTGCCGATATTAACCACATATTTATAGTCCGGATTAAGCTCTAACTTATTATCGCCAATAAGGCTGATAATCGTATCCCGCTTTACGAATATTCTAGGCCTATGGGTATGGCCGATAAAACAAATATTTTTCTTTAACAAATCAAAGGTTTCTTTTGACTCATACGGCTCAAACAGATAGCAAAACTCCTGCGGATTATCTAATGAGCCGTGCGCCATCGCCAAATCTTTATTCTCAAATACTAAAGGCAGGCCTCTTAAAGAATCTATTTCTTCTGTTTTTAAAATCTTTTTTGTCCAGACTACCGCACTTGCGGCATTTTCATTCAAATTTTCAAGCGGGAACAAACCGCTGCATGCCGCTTCATGGTTACCGCTGATTATAGAGCTTGTTTTTTGCTTTACCTTCTTAAGGCAGGTGCCGGGGTCTGCGCCGTAACCCACTACGTCTCCAGCGCAGAGATATTTATCTATCTTCTCTTTTGATAACGCGTATATAACCGCGCCTAAAGCTTCTAAGTTTCCATGAATATCAGAAAAAATGGCATACTTCATCAATTTAGTAAAAAGATAAATATCTGTGTAATCTTTTTTAAAAAATCTCTGCAATTAGTTTAAAACTTAATCGCGAAATCCTTGAATTCTCCGGTGGCCGAAGAAAAAGCTATATCTGTATCGGTAATATATTTTTTGAAATAATCACTAATCCCACCTAATAATTCCCGCAATACCTTCTCATCCGCCTCGCCGACTACTTCCACTCTTCCATCCCGCAGGTTTTTTACCCACCCGGCAATACCTAAATCCAAAGCGATTCTTTCTACGGTAAAACGAAAACCCACTCCTTGCACACTGCCGGAATAATATACATGGAGGCGCTTCATTCGTTACCGCTGCCTCCGCTCTACCCCTGCCAGAAGAATACCGGCGGCAATTAAAATCCTCGCGTCTATTGAAGGTTCGGGTTCGATCAGCGTCAGGGTATATTTTAATATAAAAGGGTTAAAATGCTGCTTAATCCGGCCTATCTCTCTCGAGCCCGCTAAAATAATATATGTTTGGGGTATTAAATTAATAAACCTGCTCAGGAAAGCCGAGAACAGGCTTGCCTCGGTTATCATCCCAATTTCCTGATTTTGGCTTGATAAGATAATCCATTCATCTTTAAAAAGAGATTTCAAGCCCTTTCTTTTTATAGCGCCTACTTCTTCGCCTGCGGAGGCGTCGCGCACATAATAAGTAGCGGAAAAATCAATGATATTGGGGGTCTTGATTGATAAGAGTTCCTGGGCCTGGCTTTCATCGGAGTATATGCGGAAATCTTCCCTTATCTTAAACGCCTTCTGTTTAGAAAACAATACCAGGTTGCCGCTTTCGTCATATACATGAAAAGCTCCGCCGAATAATTTAAAGACTTTTCTGCGGATTAAATATTGGCGACGGGTAAATGCCGGATGTCTATATTGCATATCATACCCCCTTTTTAACATCTATTCACTATTGACTATTCACTAATTACTGTTTTAGAAATGGTCGGGGCGGACGGACTCGAACCGTCGACTTCAACGTCCCGAACGTTGCGCTCTAGCCAAACTGAGCCACGCCCCGCTATCTCTTAAACAACTCTCTAAATCTTAACGCATTTTTTACGGCAAATCCGCGCGCGTCGTTATTGAAAAACGCGAATAAATTCTTATCTCTATGCTTTTTGGCAAATTCTGCCCAACCCTTCAATTCTTTATCAGAATAATTAGAGCTGTAAAGCGCGCCCACGCCGTGAAATCTCAAATATAAAAAATCGGATGTTGTCTCTTTTATGCAAGGAAACCGCCCGCCTGAATGAGCAATACATAAGCAGGCGTTATATTCCTTAAGTAACGCGTAAGTTTCTTCATTAAACCAGGTTTGGTTCCTGAATTCAAACGCCTGGCGGATTTTTGTTTTTTTGATGAGTTTTAAGAACGGCTCTAGCCGTTTTAAATCCTGCTTAAACGCGGGCGGCAATTGCCATAAAACCGCCGCCATTTTTTCGCCAAGCCCAGAGGCATTTTTAAAGAACAGATTCAGCGGCGCTTTGACATCTTTTAATCTCTTGATATGCGTGATAAACCGCGAGCCCTTGGCCGCAAACCGGAAATTTTTAGGAGTATTTTTACGCCAATTTTCAAAGATCTCTTTCTGCGGCAGCCTATAGAAAGTAACATTTAACTCAACGCCGTTAAAGAAGTTAACATAATATGCCAGCCAATTTTTCTGCGCGAGCCCTTCAGGATAAAAAACTCCTCTCCAGTGAGGATAATTCCATCCGCTGGTGCCGATATATATTGGCCTGCGCATTTACATAGTATATCAAAAAACAACCATTCCGCCAAATTAAACTATGGATTTATTTGAATAAAGGCTGTCCAGCGGGCTTTTGGGCGCGTTACTCATATCCCGTAAGACATGCGTATAAATCATCGTCGTTTCAACGCTCTTATGCCCCAAAAGCTCCTGCACTTCCCTGATATTAACCCCATTCATTAAAAGATGCGTGGCAAAACTATGCCGCAAGGTATGCACCGAAACGCGCTTAACTATTCCCGCCCCGTCCGCCGCTTTCTTAACCGCCTGCTGAATAGTTTTGCCGCTTATGTGGTGCCGCCGCACTTTGCCGCCTCTGGGGTCAACCGAAAGGTTCGCCGAAGGAAAAACATACTGCCAGCGCCACTCTTTGGCGGCATTGGGATATTTACGGGAAAGCGCGCCCGGTAAATACACCTCTCCATACCCTGCCTCAAGGTCCTTTATATGCAATTCTTTGACTTTATCAAGATGCAGGCGTAAATCGCCTTTAATTTTATCAGGGAGAATAGTAGTCCTGTCTTTATCCTGTTTAGCGCCGCGCACAAATATGGTACTAGAGTTAAAATCTATATCCTGCGCCCTCAAGCGCGCCAACTCCATAAGCCTGAGCCCTGAGCCGTAAAGTAATTGTATAATGATTCGCGCCTTGCCCTGCGCCTGCCCGAATAAAGATTTTACCTCTTCAACCGTCAATACCGTAGGCACCTTTTGGCCGCGTTTTGCCCTGACCGTATTATCCAAATCTTTAAGTTCAATTTTAAGCACTTCGCGGAATAAAAATAAAAGCGCGTTAAAAGCCTGATTTTGCGTTGAAGATGAAACCCGTTTTTCTACGGCCAAATAACTTAAGAAATTTCTCACCTCTTCTGAGCATAGCCTATTCCCTCCCGCGCCATTTTTCGCCGCCTCTTTAAGATAAGCGTAAAAACGCTTCACCCAGCCAATATAAGAACGCTCTGTCGCGTAAGAATAATGTTTAAGCCGCATCGCTTCTTTCGCTTTGTTTATAATATCGGCGATTTCAAGGCGGCTTCCTTCGGCAGATAAAAAACTACTCCCGCCAACGCCGGCATTCTTCGGCAAAAATTGTTTGGTATACAGCTCCAATGCCTGTTCTGCCTGCTTTACCTGCCAATCGGCAAAAACAGATTGCTTTAAATAAGTTATGAATTTTTTCGCGGCTAAATCCTGTTTTTCATTGCTGTTATTATTGCTAAAATCAAGGAATTTACTTACCCAGCGCGCGTAATATGAAACGCTCTTCTCAGGCGCGAGCTTACGCGAAAGCAAAAATTCCTGAAATTCCGGCAAGACACCGCCAAACATCTTAATTTTCTCCATTTTTCCAAAATTCCCTTCTTAAACGAACTTCGTATTTTTCGTTATTATAGAGCAATCACGAAAATAAACAAGGGATTTTTATTGTTAAGGCGTAAAAATTATGCTATATTCAAACCGTAGCAGGGCAAGATAACCATAAAACCAGAAGTTCGCATATTAATTGTTAGAAGGAGAAAATTAAATGAAAAATAATATATTCGCTATTTTATTAATTTACTTAATTACCTTTATTGCATATGGGTATACCGAAACAGTAAACCCTGATACGAATTTAAAATCAGCTACAAAAATGTTTTCGGGAATTAAAAGCCTTTTACCCACTGTAAAACAAGTTTCGTCTTCATCGCTAAATGTTGAAAACATTTCCGGTCATTACTGCACATTAGGTCCTTCCATGAAGGAGCGAAGGGGAGGGGCATTGTCTGGTTCAGAACTATATCTTTTTCCGGATAACACATACATATATCTTAAATGGGCAGATATACTACCTCTCACTATTTACGAAAAAGGCCAATGGGATATTAATAATAGTTTTATCATTCTTCATAGCGATGGCTCAGTGCACCAGAAAGATTTCCCCAGAGACCATGAATATCTTCCCCTCATTATTCAAAGCGGAACAAAAGACAATATATTTATCATGGGCACTGAAAAAGAATATTCTTATTTTATTAAGGAAGCAAAAAATGATCCCGCATTCATGTTGTTATTATGTGGACTTGAAAAAGAAAAGACTATTTCGCATAACGAGACAAAAAGTATTAGAGAAAAATTAATGAAAGAATCATGGCGACCAGAGTTTTTCAAAGAATAAAATAATATTCTAACAACGCGCTCCACCGGACAAAACCTGCGGTTTTGCCGGTGAGCTTGAATGTTGCGCGGCGCAGCGCCGCGGCCGTTTAAGACGAACCAAAGCGGGTTAAATAAAATAATTAATAAATCACCGTTCGGCGCCGCGCAACGCGGAGCTAAGCATTCGCTTCTTCGCGCTCTGTTGGGCCGGGTAGAGATATAAAAAAAATAACAAAGCTATAAAGATTGGCAAGCGCTGTATAAATAACAGCTTTGGGCGCAGCGCCGCCCAACAAATCGCTCAAGCGAAACCGCGCGCCAATATGCCGCGAAAAAAGATTTTCGCGCCCTTTACGCGCGGTTCGCTTAGCTCCGCGTTAGCCATAAGATAAGGCATTAGGGCTAGATGGATAAAATAGAAAAATTAATACAAAGAGTTCAAGAGACACAACATGGCTTTTTGAATATTCAAAGCGCAGCAGACGAATTCGTTGCTGGTCGGTCTATGAATGAGAGTCTTAGTGTGGCCGAACGGTTGTTCACTTCGGAAGCATATCAAGTACGTTCACTGGCAACTTTTATCCTTGGCCGATTAGCCGCCCAGTCAAACGAAAGTCTCAAGTTCCTAAAAGACCGCGTGAGCCTGGATGATGATTGGCGGGTTCAAGAAATATTAGCAAAAGCCTTTGACAGATATTGTTTCGACAATGGCTATGAGCAATCACTGCCGGTGATAAAGGAATGGATATCAGATTCCACGCCAAACGTGAGGCGTTCAGTCACGGAAGGTCTGCGGATTTGGACTGGTCGCCCATATTTTCGAGATCACCCCGAAATTGCAGTTCAATTGTTGAGCCAGCTTAGAAATGATGAGAGTGCGTACGTTAGAAAGTCTGTCGGGAATTCGTTACGAGACATAAGCAAGAAGCACAAAGAATTAATAAAGAACGAGCTCCAGCTGTGGGATACGTCAAACAAGCGCGTTGCACAGACTTACAAGCTGGCAAGCAAATTTATAAACAAGAAAGATGGCTAACAAAAAGATCCAGCGGATGTTTACCTGCGGCAAAAATAGCCACAGGAAAATACCGCTGATCTAGAGCGTTATAGGAAAGATAAAAATGAATAAAATAAAAATAATTGGAATTTCTGTATGTTTATATGGCCTATGGGAATTATTTCGCCAGTCTCCCTTATTAATATACGGCTTAAAAAATTTATCTGGAACTATCCAATCATCTGGGATATTCCTAACTATTTTAATGATCGCATATCCCTTGCTTCTACTATGGCTTGTTATTGGCGGAATATTCTTTATATTATTAAAAAACTGGGGAAGAATAATTATTCTGAGTTTTCTAGTAATAGATATTTGTTTTAGATTATTTGGTATATGTAATTATTGGCATGCATGTTTTACCATGAATAAACCCATTACTATACCGGAAGGAGCACTTGTCGTAAAATTTAGCATGATTCCAGGCTATATCATATTAGCTGTAGAAATTTTAGTGCTTTATTTAATTACCAGTAAAAACATAACAGAAAAATTTAAGTAATAATATAAAAACATATAACAATTCGCTCCAGGCAATCGGAATCCGCGCCTTATCGGGTACGGTTTCCTCTGCCTGAGCTCAAATGTTAGCGAAAAAATTAAGAATGCCGAAATTATTAAACAGAAAACAGAATAGATTGAAAAATTACGATTATTCGGATAATGGTTAATATTTTATAGATGAAAATTATTAATAATCGGTAAAATTATAGCTAATAAACTTGTAACTACTTTTTTCTGAAATAGTTATGATTAGGGTGTCTTGTAACGTTTAAACCAGATATACGTCTATTTTTTTGATTTTGCCTGCGCGGATTTTTTCAGCGTATGGCTGGGGGATAACATTTGATTTGATAGTAACAAGCTCTCCGTTCTCATCTTTAAAAATATACATCCCTGCGGATAATCCGCCATGGCCGAATGTATCGGAAAACTTATTAGCGTGGTAGGTAACGATAGTTTTATTTAAAAATTTAAAGCCGTAAGTTTTCTGCCTGCTAAAAAGCCTCTTGTGAAGCACGGGTTTGAATTCTAAAACAATGCCCCCTTTTGCATCCCTCTTAAAAGGGGCCAATCCCGTATTCATAATCCTCCAGATATTGATAAATTCAGCGGTAGAGCCGGAAAGGCGCGCCACAAAACCGTTGCCATGCAACTTATCATCAACAAAAGCGCTACTTACCAGAAATGATGAATTCTCTAAAATGCTCCTGCCGTATTTCCTGGCATCCAGAAAGGGAATAAGGCAATTAAAAAAATCATCGTAAAACTCTTTATATAAGCCGCCTTTTAAAAGTTCCAGTAGGAATTTATATTCCATATGCAGCCATATAGATTCATTTTCAAGCCATCCGGGGCTGAATATCCGGCAGCGCCCTATTTCCACCGGCGCCTCTTTAAGCGGAGCGCAGACTTTATACATTTTAAGCTTCTTATCATAAAGCAAAGACCTTCTTACCGCTTTATATAGATTAACTGCTTTATTTCTGTCGCGCTCAAGGCGCAGGGCATGCACCTGTGCCTCTAAAAATAACGGCAAAGGAACTTGCCTGAATTTTTTTACCCTGACTACACTTCCTGCCAATTCATAATCAACTACTTCGTTGATAAAATAGGCGTGATAAAGCTTTATTTTTTTGTCAAAAGCCCGGGCAATACCCAGCGCTACTTTTCTTTTCGCCGCGTCAAGTATAGAAAATAAATCCGTCAGGTTTATGCCTTTTTCTTTGCCGCTAAAGCCGAATTTGGTGATTTCCCTGTATCCCTCTTTTAGCGAAGAAGCCTTATCCCAAAATATAAAATCCCTGTCCTTATTTTCCGAAGAAAAGTATTCTTCAAGCAGCCTGCCTAAGCCAAGAAGAAAATCATGGATTTCGGAAAGCAGCATTATATCTTTCTGCCGGAAAGCGGCGGATGCCTTAAGCGCCTCTTCTATAAAAAGAATCAGGCGTTTCAGCTCAAATGTTTCATTGGTTGAAGAACCAAAAAGCGCCGGCAGGCCGTTTAAAGAATCAAACCAATTAGGCTTATTCGCCTCCATTTCAATTCCGGTACCCGCGGCGTCTAAAGAAGCAAGCTTGTTAACCATAAGGCAGAGGAATTTATTGAGAAGATTCGCGTAAATTACATCGCCCTTGCCAAAATCAGCCCTTACTCTATGCTGGTTATCCGCCCTTGATTTAATCAAGGCGCTTTTTTCCTTGTCAAAAACCAGAGAATGATACTGCCTGATTTTGCCCTCAGCGGTTAAGACATATTTTTCGCTTCTTGGGCGCACCACTTCGGCATTGTCAAAAAAAGTAAATATTTTTTTATCTATAAATATTTCCTTCAGTTTTTCGGGATATACGCCTAAATAATTCTCTAATAAATCAAGATTGTATGTCCAATGATCAGTCCAGAATCCTTCGCTATGCTCTGCTTCTTCAAGCTTGCCGGAAAAAGAAACGGCTTTACGTAAAAAATCATGCCTGTCTATGGCCAGCTTTACGGCGTTTTTTTCTATATACATCATGAGGCTGCCGGGATTAAACGGCTTATCAAAAAAAGCCTCCAGCTTCTGCCGGCCATCGCTTTTTAGCAGACAGGAAAACAATTCTTCCTTTTTGTCTTTTCTGAGCATAAAACTCAGGCCTTTAACCACCAAAGGATTAAATCCGTCAGCCTGGATAAGATTTAGAAAATTAACGAGATTGCTTTCCTTTACATCCATGCTAAGCCAATTATCACAACGCCTGTTCTGATTCATATCGCGGTAATTTCCGTTGCCCTGCGAAAAATAAGTCGGCGCGAGAACAAAATTATTATAATCTCTTTCTAAGTCACCGTGCTTGCGGGAATAAAGATAAAAAACATCCCTGCCGCCGGCGGTATCAAAAGGCATGGGATACCCACCCCGTAAAACGTTGTCTAAAAATGTCTGGCGCGCGTAAAAGTCAAACCGCGGCATGCCGCTTTTAGTTAAAACCGTATCTTCTATGCCCAATATTATTTCCGAATTTTCCTTACGTTTATTTTCTACAAATCCGTTGCCTAAAATTTTCTCAATTTGCCGGCTTAAGGTATATTTATCTTCGGCATAGCCGGTTATAGAATAAATTGTTTTGCCGGAATTCGGCGCGATGGATAAATCAAGATAAGAAAAGGCGCAGGGCATTTTACTTTCTTTTATCTCCGGCGATAATGCCGGCTTAAATTTATCCTTGGATATAAAATTTCTCGGATAAGAAAAATCCCCTGCCCCAAAAATAGCCGCGGGATCAACTAATCCTTTTAATAATTTTACTTTTGAATTTTCTTTATGAAAGGGAAGGTAAAAATTCCCGCCTTCAATAAATGAGGTTTCCGGCCGGTCAGAAGGGTCAACGCTTAAATTATAAAAAGGGGTAATGCCGCCTAAAAAATCAACCCTCATCCATGCCTCTATCGTGCGCGACATCTTTTTTAGGAAAAAGTTGCTGGTCCCGTATGGTATAACCTGCGGCAGGCCGTCCAGCAGCTCAAGGCAAAGAGGCTTATCCTTTATATTTGTTATTTTCACCTCCCGGATTAAGGCGGCAGTGGGTTCGTTGGGCATGGTAAAATAAGTTATTTCCAGGCGGATTCCGATAGTATGGTTTATCTCGGTTATAATTAACTCATAGGACTTAATCCTCATATCGCGCTGGATATCAAAAGAAAGGTTATCCACGCTGTCCTGAAAAGGCTCATAATAAATAACTTTCCCCTTGTCCTTAATCTTTAGAAACGTCCTGAAGCCCTGCAGGGAAGCCAGTTGCCAGGCGCGGTTGGCGGGGAAGAATTCGGCGATGGCATGATGCTTGTCTTCTGTGCCGAAGCTTATTACGCACTGGCCGCGGTTTACGTAAAAAACCCACATCGGTATGCCTGATTCTCCGGCAATTCCGGGGAAAAAGCTCGAAAAAGGCTTAGCGGAATTGTAGTTTTCAATTACAAACTCGCCTTTTTTATTAAGGTGGTATTTTGGATTATTTTTAGGCATGAAACTGATAAAAAACGTAACTAAACGTCAAGATGGAGATTAAAACTAAAAATAGGCCCATCAGCCTTGTATTACGTACTTCTTTATCCATAGATACAGGAGAAATATTCCAATTTATCAGCAGATAAAACCTTCGCTGTAATTCGATGGTATCAGAAGGCCTTAAGGCAAAAAATAGCCCGGCCGCCAAAGCAAATAAAGCAAAAACCGTTAAAAATAAAAAATACATACCGGTTAGAAAGCCAGGATTTTTTTAAATTTATTCAGCCGCGAATTTACCGCTTTCTTCGTAAGTACGGATGTTTTTTCCAGGCCAAACCCTTCTACATTAAAAGATGACAATATCGTGCCGTATATCACGGCCCGCTTTAATATTTTTTCGCTTATAGATTTTTGCACGGATAGATAACCCATAAAACCTCCGGCAAAGGTATCGCCGGCTCCCGTTGGGTCAACCACTTTCTCGACCGGAAACGCCGGATATGAAAAAATGAACCTGTCGCAATAGAACAAAACTCCGTGTTCGCCTTTTTTTATCACAATAAAACGCGGCCCCTTACCGCGCAGGTATCGCGCCGCTTTTATCAAATTATGTTCACCCGATAAATCGCGGGCCTCCTGGTCATTTGCCACATAAATATCAACCAGTTTTAATAATTTAAATAGGGCTTTTCGCTTATTGTGGATCCAGTAATTCATGCTGTCTAAACCGACCAGCCGCGGCGAATGCATGCTCTTTAAAAGGTGGGATTGTATTTCCGGGTCAACATTTGCCAGAAAAACGTTCTCAATTTTTCTCTGATGATCTGTGATTTTTGGCTTAAAGAAAGACAAGACGCCCAATTCAGTGCTAAGAGTGAGCGCGGTATTTAGATCGCCTTTATATTCTCCTGACCAGCGGAATGTTTTACCGCCGCTTTTAATCAAAGAGGTAAGAATTATGCCGTTCTTATGTAAAAAATCTATATGTTTCCGCGGAAAATCCTCACCAACTATGGCAACAAGGTTTACTTCATTAAAAAAACGCGCGCTCATGGCAAAATGAGCGGCAGAGCCTCCCAACAGGTTATTCCGCCTGCCGTGAGGGGTTTTAACCGAATCCAATGCTACCGTGCCAAGAACTATTATGCTCATCAATAAAAAATGTAAAGTTATAAAGCTTCCACGCTCTTTATTTCGGGAATTTCCTGCTTAAGTATTTTCTCAACTCCATTTTTTAAGGTCATCTGGCTCATCGGGCAACAACCGCATGTCCCCGTAAGCTTCAAGCGCACCACTCCATCATTCGTAACTTCTACTAACTGTACATCGCCTCCGTCAGCAGCCAGCATGGGGCGAACTTTTTCCAACGCTTTTTCTACCCTCTCTTTATCTATCATATCTTATCCCTCCTTAAGCAGCGAGGCTCTTTCGCAAGAAAGAGCTTGATTTTTATCAACTCCTCTCGGTAAATGGGTTAGAGTGATTGAAAATTCATTACACCCACTTTTACAA
>PCWA01000002.1 GCA_002796125.1 Candidatus Ghiorseimicrobium undicola | reverse complement strand
TAAAAAGTTAACATCAACGTCCTTTGAAAGGCTGTATTTATCATGATATTCCAGGGATCTTATATATTTAAGGGACTCTTCGGCCTCTTTTTTAGTATAAAGCGGCTTTCTGGCCGGCAGCCCCCTTCTTTTATTTATCTTATTTACGAACTTTATATCCTCCTCCTGCACATACCCGCTGTCCGGCAGCATATAATTGCACAATTCTTTAGTGGGAGGGGTAACAAATATATGCGACCTGTATCCTTTTTTTATAAGCGCGGGGATATTCCCGCAATGGTCTATGTGGGCATGTGACAGAAGGCAGGCGTTTAAATTCTGCGGGTTAAAGGAAAAATTTGAGTTCACCTTGTAAAATTCATCCCGGCGGCCGTGAAAGAGCCCGCAATCAAGTAATATATTGGAATGGTCCGTGGACACAAGATGCATTGAGCCGGTGACCGTCCTGGCCCCTCCGCAAAACTTAATAGTTACCGTCACATTCACTCCCTCTTTAAATAATCATGCTATTTACAAAATCCGCAAAAGGCACAGGTGATATCCTGGAATCAAAGAAGTCTTTAAATCCGGCCTTTGCCCATTCATTCTTTACTTCGCCTATCGCGAACGAATTGTTGTTTTCGGCCCCTTTTACATGCACATCGCAGTACAGAATAACTTTAGAACCGCTGCTTTTTAATTTAAGTATAGCCGCTGCCAGTTCCTTAGGCCCCTTTTTTAATAAAGGCAGATGAATAATCAGAATCTTGTACTTAACCCCTTTTCCTTTTTCGAGCATGCTTTCTTCGTCTTTGACTATTTCGATTTCGTATCCGTTACTTTTTATCGGTGGGGTCATTTTATCGGTCACAAAAGGATCATCGCACAATAACAGGGCTTTTTTTATCAATGAGGCTTCCACCTTGGAAAGCAGCTCCGCGGGCTCGAAAGGCTTGCTTATAAAGTCATCGATATCCAGGCCCAGAAAAACGTCCTTCATCGCGCTCCTGGCGGTAAGCACTATTATTGGAATGTTCTTATTTTTGGGGTCTTTTTTAATCGCTTTATAAAAATCAAACCCTCCCATAACGGGCATCAGGACATCGAGTATTATAAGATCCGGTTTTTCCTTCTGCAGCTTATCCAGCCCCTCCTGCCCGTTTGAAGCCGTGATTACCTGATAGCCGCTCGCCTTCAGCCTGTTCTCTACCATCTTTACAATAAGCGCCTCATCGTCAATAACTAAAATTTTGGCATCCATACGCTTCTCTCCATTCCTGATTTTACTTACCGTGATTACCCGCTTTTTTAAGCAAGCCCTCTATGATTTTGCTGTCATAAGGAAATGTAACCGTCCGCCACGTGATATCAACATCATTCTTAAGATTATTCGCGGATAAATAATCGCCAACCTTCTGCCCTATTTTTCCTGCCGCGATAAAAGCGTTTCTTTTGTCTGCCTTGGGTAAAACAGCCAAAATAGAGTAGGTCCCCTTAATTGTTTTATCCTGGCTTTTGCCTTCTCTGCCGTGAAGATAATTTTTTACCAGCCCGTCCAGGGCCTTAGCTATGGATAAA
>PCWA01000013.1 GCA_002796125.1 Candidatus Ghiorseimicrobium undicola | reverse complement strand
CGTCCTACTTAGGGGCACCCTACCAGTATAAATTATTTTAAAATTTTTAAAATAAAAAGCCTCCTTTTTACGTCTTATATAGTAGGAGGAGGTGTTTTTATGCCTAAAGCAGGAAGACAAATATATGATGGAGCCATATGCCATATTATTCAACGAGGGAATAACCGACAGGAGATATTTAAAGAAGATCAGGACTATAAAAAATTCTTGTCTATAATAAAAGGATATAAGTGGGTATATCCCTTTGAGATTTATAACTATTGCTTGATGCGTAACCATATTCACCTTTTAATTAAAATCCCAACGGCTAAAGATTTGGCAAAGATAATGCAAGGCATCTTTCAATCTTTTCGGTTTTATTTTGGAAAAAAATATAACTACGCGGGTTATTTATATCAAGGTCGATTTAAGAGCAAGCTTATTGAAAAAGATGAGTATTTATTAGAATGCGCACGTTATATAGAAAGGAACCCTCTGCGGGCAGGCATAGCTGCGGATTTAAAAGAGTACAGATGGATAAGCTATGGTTTTTATGCATACGGACTTAGAGATAAGCTAATAACGCCTAATCCGCTGTATCTTGCGCTTAGTAGTGATACAAAAAAAAGAAGAAGGTTGTATGAAGAATATATTTTTGGATCGCGTATATATGAAGAAATTGTGGACAGGGAGTTTAAAATTCAATAGCCTTCAATATATAGGGTGCCCCCAAATAGGACGTCTGCGTATATGAAAACCTATCATTATATGGTATAATGATGTATAATAAGGGCAGAGTCTTAGGGTGCTTAATACGTCTTACTCTTTTAGTGAAATACCGTATAATATCGGTCAAAGTAGGTCTGTTGAAGCATTTTCTATATCTGGCAGGATGCGGGATTGTTTCCAGCGTTATAGTGCAGTGACAACATAAGGAGATTTATAATGAGTTCAATTTTCGGTAAAACTCAAGGGTTCGGTAAAAGGCAGGCCGGAGGGACGGTAGCAGAGAGAAAGATGGTCAAACAGAAGATGGTGCAAGCGATAGTTAAGAAATTGAAAGCTGATGGTAAGCCGATCGACTTGCAGGCCATCCATAAAGAAGTGTTGGGAAAGTGCAGCAGAAAACGTCAAAAATGAGAGCCGGTCAAAATTAAGTAGTTGGAAGTGCTTAGAAACTGCCGCCTAAGGGTAGGTAGTTTTTGATTTCGCGGGTTATGTAGCGGATATAATATTCGCGCGGCGCGTGGAACTATATTGTAAGGCTTTAACAAAAGATATAAAATTTAATCTAAGAGTTTGTTTTGTGCGGGTAGGCCGGAAAGGTCATGCTTTTTTAGATGAAAGGCAGGCGAGGTGATTATGAAAAGGTATAAAAGTATTATTTTGATAGTACTTTGGGCGGTTTCGGGAGTTGCGGTATCCTATTCATTCCTGTATGCAGCCCCGGAAGTCGGGCCGTATGTCGAGACGCTAAAAAGCGGCGCGAGCGGGATGACGTTATGGGAGCTCATAAAAACAGGCGGTATTGTTATGATAGCTATCGCGCTCCTTTCCGTGGGCGCGCTGGCGAGCGCGATCTATAACGCTATAGTTTTAAAAGAGGAGAGGCTGGCGCCAAAGGCGTTCGCTGAAAGCCTGATCGAAAAATTGCAGGCCGGGGAGTTTAA
>PCWA01000063.1 GCA_002796125.1 Candidatus Ghiorseimicrobium undicola | reverse complement strand
AACTTTGTATGTCCTCATTCTTGCCGCACACTCCTGCCTTTGTACACCCTGTCCCGCCTGCTGTCTGTTCGCATTGATAACAAAACATCCCTATCCTCCTTTTTTATCCTGCTTGTGTTCTTTAACGGCCTCTTCGTCAAATGCATTAGCGTTTCTTTCTTCAATAGCAATAGCGCCTTCCGGGCAATAACCAAGACATGCGCCAAGGCCATCGCAGTAAATCTCTTTAATAAGCCTTGCCTTCCCGTCCATTATCTGAAGAGCCCCTTCAGCGCAATTCGGGATACAGGCGCCGCAGCCATTGCATTTTTCTTCGTCAATTTTTATAATTTTTCTTTTCATAATCCTGTACCTATCCCGTTCGCCGAACGGAGTAATTATTCCGTTCGGCGAACGGAAATCAGATTTTTAAGTTATAGCTTTTAACCGCGGTTTAATAGAATTTGAGTAATCCTTGGCTTTCTGAATTTTCTTCATATTATCAAGTTTACCTTTTTCCTTTAATTCATTATATATTAGAATCCAGGCGCAGTCTTTGTCCCTATCCACTTCGCATTTACCATGAGAACTGCCGCCGCAAGGCCCGTTTAAAAGGCTCTTTGGACAGCGAGTCACCGGGCATATGCAGGTTGTCAAATCCAATACGCAATCCCCGCACGCAGAGCATCTCTCAAAAAGAAAATTCCCAGTCTTATCTAATGTAGATATAAATAAGGTATCGCATCCTGTATGCACTTCTTTTTTATCCCTCAGGTTTTCTTTGACTGATTGTATGCCTAATCCACATGCCATCACTAAGATAGAGTCAGAAGATTCTAATGATTTTCTATTTTTGGCTAAACTACTCATAACCTGCGAAGCTACGCATGGCGCTTTTGGCACAACAAAACCTGTAACATTTTTGCCTGAGGCAATCAGTTTTTCTTTCATCTCAATAAGTTCTTTTTCTCCGCCGGTTTTACAGGTAGTTGAACACTCGCCGCATCCTATAAGAAAGATATTCTTCTCGTCTTTAAGATTGCTTAAAATATCTTCTATTTTCTTCTGCTTTGTAACAATCATATTTGAGATCCTTCGCTTCGCTCAGGATAAATTCGGCCTTATGACTTATGCCGCTTCGCTCCATAAGTCATGGCTTCATTTACATTAATGGTTCTAAAGATAAAACTGGGTGCTTAACCTTTTGTAAAAAATCTAATAGTTCCGGCACCTCTGTGCATATGGTTTCATCCGCGATTTTATCCACAAGCCCGGGTTCGCTTATCTCTTTGACCCTTTGTTCAAGTTCCGGCCCTATAGTATCCTTCAATGCCTTAGGCATCCAGACTACGCGTTTCAGGCCTCCCTCAGCTGAAATAAATCTCTGACTTGTAATATATTTCTTTGCAATACCCATAAAACCAGGGGTCTGCTGGCCGCCGCCCACGCTCCCTGCAAGAGTGGTAAATTTCATCCCTATAGGTGTCATGCCAGGGTATTCGCGATTTACAATTATCACGCCATTTGCTTCAGGAATAACCGCAACCACGCATTCAAAACAACCGCAGGAACTCATAGGGCTGTCCATCAGTGAATAAAGAGAAAGCTTTTCTATAGTCTTATTAGAATTATTATACACAAATTCATTTATACCATTCCACATGCCTTTTGCAGTGTCAACGCAATCCTTGCGCTCAATAGGCCTATTGCCGCCTGTAGGTGAAATCTCAAATGAGGCCTTTGCATCAAGCCATGATATTGCCCCGCATAACCCCATCCTTTCCGGTGTAATAACGCATACATGATTAGGCGCAAAGGATGTGCACAATAGACAGCTGTAAAATGTATCCACTGTATCATCTTTCATATTCTTAAGTCTTTCATCTCTCTTCTTATAAGAACTCCTCACCTCAGGCAAAATCTTATTTATCTCTTCAACGCTGGTCAAAAGTGTCACCGCTATTTTGTCCACAATGGAACTGTATTCATTGTGAAATTTCGCATGCAGAATTTTACCGAAGTGCCTTAGATCCAGCCCTGCCTTTTGAGCGTCTTTGGATATCCTTATCCAATTCATATCGCGCTGGCCTATATGAAAAACGCCCATCGCATAATTAAGGAATCTATGGATCTGGCGTTCCAGCACTGGCTCAAAATCATCTTCCATATTCCTGCCAGCTACATCCACTATAATGCCTAATGGGTAGGAATTGCATTCTAGCATCTCATTAATATCTTTGCCAATAAGTTTTATTTCTCCATCTTTTATCTCGTCCATCTTTCTTGACCGGACAAATTCAAAAGATTTTGAGCGGCCTCCGCCAAACTCCACATACATATTTTCTTTTCTTATGCGCTCTCCTTCAAAAGCAGCTGAATAATTTACCGGTATATCAATTTTATCTACCTTTATCTTTATGCCGCGCATCTCAATAGCCTTGGACACAATATCCGCATAATCATCCACAGTGACTAAGGCCTCATGGATAGTAGTATCGCATTCCTCGATTTCCCATACGTCCTGGTCAGTAACCACAGGAAGCCCCAATCTTATGATTGCCGCCAAGGCTGAAACCTTAAGAGAATCTAATTCCCCTAACGCTATTACAAAGACCGGCATCCTTTCCTTTATATATTTCAGCAAACCGCTGACATCTCCTCTTTTTACGCCTCCAAAACTCAGAGCAACCCTGGATACAAAATTAACCGCATATATCAGAGATGTGGTGTTCGGCCCTATCGGCACAACATAACTTTCAAGGCCTAAGGAGACCTTATTTTCCTCAAGCTGGCTTTTAAAAGTAACGCCCCTTGATTTACCAACTAACAGTGTAAGTATATTTTTAGATTGCAGTTCCCGGATAATATCTGTAGCTATCTTTGAATCTGGCGCCGCGCCAAGGATAACACAAACAGCAGGCATTCTTCCATCTACAAGCACAAGGCCAAGCGAGCGGTAGACAGCATCTCCTATAAATCCCTGCCACCCATCTGAGTAAGGCTTGCCATCCAGATACCTTATAGCTTCTATTATCTCTGAAGAAATAATAGCAGCTATGCCGCTATTCAGCGCCTTATTCAAATCATCTTTTTCTTTAACCAATTTCTCCGGTCTAAAGACCGCAGAAATCGATACTGAGCCCGCCATTGTTTCTGTGGTGGGCGAATGTATAAAAGTCTTGGCTGCGTCTATTATATCTTGAAGCTGAGAAATATCTTTTATCTCTTTGCTCAGCAAGGCATTTATGAAAGGAAGATAAAATGCCGTGTCAGGAAAACCTATCGCTATTTTCTCTCCTTTTTCTTTAATAGTTTGTTTAATAAGCCCTGAAGCAGCTTCTACTGATATCTTAGCCCCGTCTATGGCCATACTTATAAAATCATTCTGGGTTTGAATATTCATAACCACCTATACTTTTTTTATTTCCACCACCCAATCCTTCGGCCCTTTCTGCTTATACTCCCATGTATATTTATCTTTGTACTCCACCTCAAACTGATAACGCAATGGTTTGGGATCGTGGTCGTTTGTAATTTTTAACGTATCGCCTGATCCCAAACTATCCCAGGCCTGAAATATCTTTTCATGCCTCTCGAACGGCGGCATCGGCCGCAGGTCTAAGCTTTGTATTTTGTTAGTCATATTCCCCTCCTGTTATTGGCTGGTTCTATCTAATGCTTGCTCGATATCTGCGATGATATCATCAATATGCTCCAGGCCTATTGATAACCGTATGAAATCCGGAGTTATTCCGGCCGCCAACTGTTCCTGCGCTGAAAGCTGGCCGTGAGTAGTGCTAGCAGGATGTATAGCCAAACTTTTAGCATCTCCAATATTAGCAAGATGCGATATAAGCTGCAGGACATCAATAAATTTACTGCCTGATTTAAACCCACCTTTGATACCAAAAGCCACTAACCCGCTTGCTCCTTTCGATAGATATCTCTTTGCCCTTTTCTTTTCGGGGCTTGAATATAAACCAGGATAATTTACCCAGTTAACTCTGGGATGTTTCTCTAAATACCGGGCTACTGCCAATGCATTTTCAGAATGTCTTATCATTCTCAAGTGAAGCGTCTCTAACCCCTGAAGAAAAAGAAACGCATTAGAAGGCGACATCGCAGCTCCTATATCCTTTAAAAGAATAAATCTTGCCTTTGCTATATAAGCTGTCTTACCAAATGATGTTATAAAATCAATACCATGGTAATTCGGGTCAGGTCCTGCAATCAAAGGAAATTTGCCGTTTGTCCAGTCAAATTTACCGGAATCAACTATCAGACCGCCGATAGATGTGCCATGGCCGCCTATAAATTTAGTAGCTGAATAAACCAGGATATCTACTCCAAAATCTATTGGCCTTGTCAAATAAGGACAAGAGGTGTTGTCTAATATAAACGGGATGCCATTTCTATGCGCTATTCTGGAAATCCCCTCAAAATCAGCAACATCTAATTTTGGGTTGCCTATTGATTCTGCATAAAGCGCCTTGGTCCTATCTGTTATAGCATGCTGAAACGCCTCAAGGTCATTAGAGTTGACAAACTTTACTTTTATTCCTAATCGGGGAAAAATATTATTGAACAGGTTATATACCCCGCCGTAAAGATTATTAGATGAAACAATCTCATCGCCTGCCTGAGCAATATTAAGGATTGCAAAGGTAATTGCTGACTGGCCGCTTGCCACTGCCAATGCACCCACGCCTCCATCTAAAAGCGCAACCCTTCTTTCAAGAACATCAGTGGTGGGATTTGTTATCCGTGTATATATATTCCCTAACTCTTTAAGGCCAAAAAGATTAGCAGCATGTTCTGTGTTTTTAAATTGATACGAAGTAGTCTGATAGATAGGCACTGCCTTTGCGCCTGTTGCAGGGTCAGCCTCATAACCCCCGTGTAAAATTAATGTCTCGACTTTTAGTTTCGTATCTAATTTGCTCATTATTAACACTCCTTCACGCTAAACAAATCTTTAACTTCCTCAAATAGAACCATCCTTACTCTCTCCTGCCACATTGTAATAAATTCTTCCTGCTGTTTTTTAGTAGCTGTAGCGACAATACATTTTGTAAAAAGTCCTGACAAATCGCCCTTTTGAGGGATATTCTCAGGATGATACGCCACTTTTACTGATTTTCTGCTGTCGTCCCTTGTAAATATAAAGGTATTAGGTTCTTCGTTCTTTTCATCAAAGACAAGTTTATTCTTGCGGACAAATTTTTCTCCCAGGCCGGCAAAACCTGTTTCTGGCGCAGCGCCTGTTATTAAACTTATAACCTGGGAGATTGGGCCATTGGCGCCATTATTTACGCTGCCTAAAACCCTCACGCTTATCTCGCCTCTTACTGGCGTCTCAGCGCCATATAGCGCCTTTAATGCCTTTTGCGTTATCTTGTAAGCGCCAGATACAGCAGGACAGGAATGGCCTGCTAGTTTCACAGCATCCTGATAAGTAAACACCAGTCCCTCTCCTTTATCAAGCGCACCTAAAAATTCAGCCAATGGCTCCCTTAATCTTATAGGCTCTACATCTTCATAAAAAGATTGTTTCCATCTTATCTGGCTCTCGCACATGTATAATCACCTCTGAATTTATACCCAATCTTCAGAAAGAATACCGCCATGCAAGCTGACCACAATAGATTTAATAGGTATCTTTCTTTTTGCAGACTCTAAGGCCCGCCTGGCTATAGCCACCAAGCCTGCGCAGCAAGGAACCTGCATAGTCATCACAGTTAATGTATTAATCTTAGCGTCATCTATCAAAGATTTTATTTTCTCGACATACTCATCCTGGCCTTCATCTAATTTTGGGCAGGCAATGGCAATGCTTTTACCTTTAAGATAATCCTTATGAAAATCTCCTACAGTATAGGCCACGCAATCCGCTGATAAAAGAACGTCCGCCTTTTTATAATACGGCGCCATTGGAGAAACTAAGTAAAGCTGTATTGGCCATTGACCAAGCTGAGACTCCCTTTTACCTGATTCATCCCCTTTAGTTTCTTCTTTTTTCCTAAGATCCTGCATTTTTGAACCCGGGCATCCATCCATCATTTTAGCACCTCCTGTTTTATTTTTTCTATTCTCTGCTCTGCTTCTACGACGAACCTTTTGCATTTTTCTACCACTTCCTTATCTATTTTTTTCTCTGCCTCATCAAACTTAGAAAATAACTCACCTACTTGCTTTGTAGAAAGATTTCTATCAATCCAGGGATATAAAATCTCGTCCTCTTTTTTGATGTGTTCAGTCAAAAGGTCTTTATAACCATTCAGGTGGTCGATGATTGATTCCTTATCCTTTGTCTTAAGCCTTTCAAAAATTGCTCTTACATGGCCTCGCGCCGTTTCATGGTCCTGGAGTATGGCCTTAATGATATCCAGATTTTTATCAGTATATTCAAATAATATGTCTTCTTCTTTAGCATGATGGAACCCATCTGCATAATATTTAATGAACTCCATGCCATCTATAATTAACCGCCTGCCAGATTCTGATTCAATATCAATGTTTTTAATAACTGTTGGAATAAGCCTGATCCATTTTTTTATCAAAATATGTTCATCTACCAATCTCTTCAGCGGCGGAGAATATTTTACTTCCTTTGATTCCAGCCGGGCCTTTCTTTTAATTTTAGATATCTTTATTTTTCTATCAGGATAAATAGCTCCGGTAATCCGCGCCATCAACTCCTCTTCGTCCTCAGAAGATAGGTTATGTATCTGGATAATATCTTTTAAAAGGCATGAACCTACATTACAAGGAACGCAGCCGATATTATATTCATTAAGAATATCCCCAATCTTTGGGAATTCTGAGATTAGATCTTTTATACCTTTATTTAAATACTTTTCCATGCTTACCTCTTTTTGCGTTTTTTTGTCTTTTGTATGTCAGCCGGCGCAAAACAACAATAACCTATAATATCAAACTTCTTGCGCACATCTTTCCACTCAGCCTTATCCAGTGTCTGTAGTGACATAGGATAGAGGATATTGTCTTCCTTATAGATATGCTCTTCTAAATTCTTTGTCAAAAATTCTATTATAGGCGTGACTAATCTTAAAAATTCTTTAAAATCTTTATTTTCCGCATTCATACTAATCTCATTAAGATTTTTCTTTTTGGCTTTAAATTCCGCGTGATCTTCTTTAAATATTTCAGGCGGTTCAGTAATTCCGTGCGCCACAAGCCTCGGGAATATCCCTTCTTCTTCCCTCTGGTGGTGTTTTTCTGTTTCTAAGAAAAAATGAGAAAGTTCCTTCAGGGTGTTTATATAAGACTTTGCCTTATCAAATGAATTTATAGCTTTTAATTTTTCTAATGTGCGTTTAAGCTTTTTAAGGTTGCGTTTTATTATCTTATGCTCATCCTTA